>JANMZB010000547.1:0-4414 GCA_031382725.1 Sphingobacteriaceae bacterium
CCGTATTTAATTCTTTAAGGTGATAACGGGCTAATATTTGAAAAAACCGCCTGAACTTTTTCAGGAACTTAATGCTGTTTAATACGGCTAGCAGGAAACTGATATTAAAATATAACAGCAAAAAAAACAGGCAATAAATAAAAGCGAGGATGCAAAGCCCGTAAAAAAGTAAGATATTCAGATCTAAATACTGCCTGATAAACCATAACATCGCCACAGCTCCAAGAATATTGGTAATCACCATTTGTGCAATAGCACCTACTCCCATCGCAATGGCACCGAACACCCGCTTATGCGCAGGTAAAAAGAAAACCCGCCCGCCATACTCCCCAATTCTGTTGGGGGTAATAACGGCTAACGTCAAACCGCAAAAAACCGACTTTACCGACGACCAAATACTTATCTGCTTAATTGGTCGTACTAAAAATTGCCATTTAAGAGCTTCCAGACACCAGTTTACAAGCATCAATGCAAATACCAGCAATAATATACTGTAAGCTTTTTCCTTTGAAATGCCTTTTATCAGACGCTCAAAGTTGTCGAGATTTTGATTATTACTGAGTTTATAATAAATAAAAACGGTTGCACACAGAAGTATGCTGACTTTAATGATTGTATTTATTGTCCTTTTAACGCGGTTAGTCAAGTACAGAAATTTCATGCAATGTTACAAAAAACCTATTCATCAATCCGAATAGCTTTTGCGAACCGTTTTGTTAATTTTACTAAATGAACGTCGATACCTCGAAAGAGCGGATTATACTTGGAATAGATCCCGGAACTTCGGTAATGGGTTACGGACTTGTAAAGGAAGTGAAAAAGAAGGTAGAGATGATTAACCTGGGAATTGTCAAGCTGGACCATCTCGACGATCACCCATTAAAACTAAAACGCATATTCGAAAAAACGGTAGCCCTGATTGATGAATATCATCCGGATTGCCTGGCTATCGAAGCGCCATTTTACGGAAAAAATATTCAGGTGATGCTCAAGCTTGGAAGGGCACAAGGAGTGGCTATGGCTGCTGCTCTTTCCAGAAACATTCCCATTTTTGAATATGCTCCGAGAAAAATAAAACAATCTATTACAGGCAATGGTAATGCTACAAAAGAACAGGTAGCGGCCATGCTCCAAACACTGTTAAAATTTACTGAAACACCACAGTTTTTAGATGCTACGGATGGACTGGCTGTAGCTGTATGCCATTCGTTTCAACGAGTTGGCAATACGGGTGATAGTAAAAGCTATTCGGGCTGGGGTGCTTTTGTTAAGGATAATGAGAAAAGATTGGCTCCCGCTATCGTGACAACGGGAAAGCCAAAAATCAATTAGTTTAGTTCTTTAGAAATTGCTGTTGCTATTTGCTCAAAGTCGGTGGCGGCTAACTTCAACTTGGGTCTGGAGAAATTCAAATCGTCCATCCCCTTCATTGGAACCAAATGAATATGTGCATGAGGGACTTCCAGTCCGATAACTGCTACACCAACACGCAGGCAGGGAATTGCCTTTTTTAATCCGATTGCCACTTTTTTTGCAAAAGACTGCAAGCCTGAATATAACTCATCCTCAAGATCAAAAATATAATCGACTTCAACTTTTGGAATTACCAGCACATGTCCCCTTACCAGAGGATTAACATCCAGAAAAGCCAAAAAGTCCTCCGTTTCTGCAACTTTATATGCAGGGATTTCGCCCGATACTATTCTTGAAAATATTGATGGCATTATCTGGAAATCTCTAAAATTTCAAACTCCATCTTTCCGGCAGGTACTGCTATCTCCACCTTATCGCCAACTGATTTTCCCAGCAAGCCTTTTGCGATAGGTGATTTTACGGATATTTTGCCTCCCTTTAAATCGGCCTCAGTTTCTGAAACTAACTGGTACGTCATTGCAGCTCCGTTTTTAATATTTTTGATCTTTACAATAGAAAGAGCCAGTACTTTTGATGTATCTAATTTCGATTCGTCTATCAGGCGAGCGCTTGATAGCGACTCGGATAATTTGGAAATCTTAGCTTCGTGCAAACCTTGTGCTTCTTTCGCCGCATCATACTCTGCGTTCTCAGATAGATCGCCTTTATCCCGGGCTTCGGCAATTGCTTTAGCAATTTGCGATCTGCCCTCGGTCTTTAAAAAATGTAATTCTTCTTTAAGTTTCTCTATTCCTTCTTTGGTATAATATGTTACCTCTGCCATGACTCACTTCTGGTTTAAACTGTATAAAAAACAAACAAGACCACACCATTTATAGCTGGTATAGTCTTGCATGTATTAATACGAAGATATATTTAGCAATTTATAAAAGCAAATTTGTTAGAAGGTAATTTGGATGCTGCTGTGTTTAAGCCCAAATTAATTTAAAGGGACCTTTGAAGGATATATTCGGTTAAACCGAGAACAGGACTGGCAACTACTTTTCCTAGCTTAATTTTATGCTTTATACAAACCTCAGCCAAAACATCCTGAAAAAAATAGGCTATAGAGCCAACAAAATGACAGGGGTAAGATTGGCAACCGGAGTGGCGAAGAATATGGCTTTTTGCAAATTCTTCAAAGCCTTCAAATAAAATTGACTGAATTAATTTATCATTCCGGTGTTTATACATAAACCGGGAATACGACGCCAGATAAATGTTGGGCGAAGGTTTTTGATAAACGTTTTCTATGATTGACTCTTTATCGATCTGATAGAGGGTCTCGAATGCTTTTTTTAACCCCGGGGCCATCAAACCATAGAGGTAAGAGGTAACTATTTTTTTTCCAAAATAAGCTCCTGAGCCTTCATCTCCCAAAATAAAACCCATACCGTAAGTACCGTAATGCGCCTCTTCTCCATCAAAGAAAGCAATATTAGAACCTGTACCTAAAACGCAAGTAAAGCCTTTGCTTGTTCCGCAGGTAGCGTAAACTGCACCAAGAACATCATCTTCAACATTAATAAAAGCTTTTGAAAATACTTTGGATAATCCGTTTGAAACGATTTCTCTTTTATCAGGACTTGAACACCCTGCACCAAAAAAATGTACTTCTTTTATTTTTGAATTGTATTGCTGAACCTCATCATATCCGGCCAGAAGCTTGCAGATTTCTTTTTCGCTAACAAAAAAAGGATTTATACCTTTTGTACTGAACTCAATTCGTTCGGTGTCGCTTTTAATTATTATCCAATCTACTTTTGAAGAACCGCCGTCGGCTACCAGAATCATTATTCAATCTCGTTCAATATTTTTTCGGTAAGCGGCTTACTGATAAATTTTGCTACCAACTCATTATTCCCGATAAGCTTTATATCATCAGGATCAAGAGACGAAGATAACATATAAATTTTTACCTGAGCTTCTCTTACCTCGGGCATGGCATTTAGAGTTTCAAGAAATTCAAACCCATCCATTTCCGGCATTCGAATATCAAGAAAAATAACTTCAGGCAAGAAACCATCTTTGGCGGAATCTTTAAGATGAGCTATAGCTTTTAAAGGAGAATCAATTACGGTAATGTTATCGGCAAACTTACTTGCCTCAAGCATTTTACGGTTAATAAGATTATCTACGTAACTATCATCAATGAGTAATACGGATCTGAATTTATTGTCTTCCATCAAGGTTTTAACCAAGCTATATGTTCCTATTTACGCACTCCCACAATAAAATGTTATATAAAACTATAAATATTATTTAAATTATAGGTTTATCGAACCAGAAATTTCTCTTAATGATATTTCGGCTAACTTGGCCTGGTATCTCGAATTGTTTAAGCGAACGGTTGCGTTAAGATAATTTAGCTGCGCATCACGTATTTCAACCTGGGTGATCGTCCCCAACCGATAGCGTGTAAATGTAATGTCTAAATTCTGACTGGCAATTTTTTGATTATTTTCTTCGAGCTTTACCAGACTTAGACTCGTTAGATATGTCTGGTAAGAACTGGCGAGCTGAGCCTTAACACTTTGATTGACTCTTTGATAATCTAACTCGGCATTGCGTATTAAAACCTCTGAGTTTTTTTCATCCCTGCGCTGAAGGAATCCGTTGAAAATATTAATTGATGCGTTTAAACCATAATTAAATCCCCGGCCGGTATTTTGGGTGGCAAAACCAAGAGCCGACGTAGAGCGATTAAAATTGTAGCCGCTATTTAAATTAATAACAGGAAATCTATTAGCTCTTACCTGCTTCAAGTCTAATTCAGCAATTCTTCGACTGATTAACACGGCACGCAAACCCGGATTTTGTTGCAGAGCCAAATTAGATACATCCAAAAAATTTATATTCTCATTAATTTCAAATCCTGATGACACTCTGAAAGGAATAGTTACATCCCTTGCCATCACTTCATTCAAAGCGATCTGAGCGTTTCTATATAATGCCTGCTGGTTTAAAAAATTTGTTGTATCAGTGTTGAAATCTACTTGCG
>JANMZB010000572.1:0-1821 GCA_031382725.1 Sphingobacteriaceae bacterium
CTCAATTTTTCTACAATAAAAAGAGAGGTTTTTTTTGCATTTAACTAGTTGTTTATGAACTAAATATACAAAAAAAAGTTCAATAAAACAACATAATTATCTGAAAATCAGATAATTAAATTCTTAACTTAATGACATTGAACCCCCGCCAGCGGGGGACAGCAAAGCGCTTTAAAAATTGTGGCTAAAATATTTATTTAAAGCGGGGTTTAAGCTCCAAGTATCCCCCGTCTGGCGGGGGAATTAAAGGGGGGTGGTTAGCCAATATTAGTCAACTCGTTTTCCCTGATTCAAACTCCTCAACATACTGCTCAATCCTATAAATTACCTGATTAATATGCTCCAACACCTCATCATCACTAAACCGCAATACGTTAAACCCAACTGCCTTCAGATCTTCTTCTCGTCTGATATCCTTCTCGGCAACTTCTTCCCATTGATGAGTAATACCATCCACCTCAATAATCAGGATTAACTCTTTACACATGAAATCTGCTATGTAATTCAAAACCGGCCGTTGCCTTCTGAACTGGTATCCTTTCATTTGCCTCTTGCTTAAAACAAATTTCCAAAGGCAGGCTTCAGCTTTGGTCATGGCATTTCGGTTGTGTTTAGCGAAGTGTTGGAGATTAGTGTTGTAATGCCATAGTTTTTCTTGGCTTGCTAGGGTCCATAGGAATATATGAAATGATAGAATACTAATATAGGTATGATGGATTTTTGATACAAATTTCTTTCAGACAGGATGTGAAAAACCACTATGACTTTTACCGAATAAGGTCTCTGGAAAGTGTAAGCTGGCGTTATAACCACCCCCTACCCCCGCCAGCGGGGGACAGCAAAACGCTTTAGCGTAGTGGTCAAATTGTTTACTTCTAATTATTTTGAGCCGGATATAAACACCCAGTATCCCCCGTCTGGCGGGGGAATTAAAGGGGGTGGTTTAAGATGTAGATTTTTTACTATCCCATATGTGCACTGAAGACCGCTAATTGTAAGCCGTAACCAAAACTTTCTCGCCAATTGAAATTTTAAAACCGTAATTTCGCCCGCTGAAAAAGAACAATCAGACTTTACAAATACAATATAATAAATGGCTTTACAATGCGGCATCGTTGGGTTACCCAACGTAGGGAAATCTACTCTTTTTAATTGCTTATCGAATGCAAAAGCACAGGCGGCGAACTTTCCGTTTTGTACTATTGAACCAAATGTTGGTGTTATTACTGTCCCCGATGAGCGATTAACAAAGCTTGCGGAACTTGTAAATCCTAACAAAATCGTTCCGAATACGATTGAGATAGTAGACATAGCCGGGTTAGTAAAAGGAGCCAGTAAAGGCGAAGGTCTAGGCAATCAGTTTTTGGGAAATATACGTGCTACCAATGCCATTATCCATGTTTTAAGATGTTTTGATGATGGCAATGTAGTACACGTTGATGGCTCGGTTGATCCGATAAGAGATAAAGAGATCATTGATACAGAACTTCAGCTTAAAGACCTTGACGCTGTTACAAAAAAAATTCAGAAGGTTGAAAAAATGGCACGCACGGGAAATGACAAGGAAGCAAAAAAGGCCTTTGAAGTATGCTCGGTTGTGAAAAACCATTTAGAGTCAGGAAAATCGGTACGTACTGCGCCTATTCCTGAAGAAGATAAAGAATATCTCGAAGATCTATGGCTGCTTACCGCGAAGCCTGTAATGTATGTTTGCAATGTTGATGAAGCTTCAGTTATAACTGGAAATGATTATGTAAAACGCGTTAAAGAAGCTGTGAAGGATGAAAATGCAGAGGTATTAATTGTATCTGCAAAAATCGA
>JANMZB010000581.1:0-2419 GCA_031382725.1 Sphingobacteriaceae bacterium
GGTGTTTCTTTTTGCTATACGAGAGTGAAGAAATGTTACCTGCAGCGTCGTTGCTGTAGTACTTATCTTCTTCCACGTAAAAATAGTAAGGAACAGGTTGGTACATTTCACCAAATGGAATATCCTTATTGTCATAGTCAACATCTATTACATCGATTACATGATCTTCTGACCTTTGTTTTGATTTACGATCTAGTCTGAATATTCGCAGACAATCTTCAAGGAATCCAGAATAGACATCATCAGCAACCCAACCTAATATTTCGGAGATGACTTCTTCTGTTATTGGTGAATATTGATGTGTTTTATTGTCTTCTTTGCCACAACAAATATGCCACTTCGTTGACTCTGGTACTAATTTCCTTTTTTTCATACCATATATTGCAGTAATACGGATCCATTTTATGCAATTACGTGCGTTATCATCTTTTAAATATTTCTGTTTACAAGTATGGTTTGCCTTTATAAAATCTTGATTCTGTAGCGAAACAGATTTAGATTTTGGGTCTATATCTATCCATTCCGCCTGTATATAAAGTTGATCGACACTTTCAATGTACTCCTGAAGGAAATGCTCATCCATAAACTGTCATGTAACTTTTTTTTCCATTTTGGCCCCATCAGTGTTGGTAATAATAACACCATATTCACCATCACTGATTTTTCGAACCGATGAGGTTGCATTGAAAGGTAGATATAGTGGTTTGTTGATTGTTTCTGACTTCAGCAATTCTAATTTTACTTTACTTTCCATCCATTCACGGAGTATATGTTCGGGAATCATGTTCACATCTTGATTTTTTTCTCGTTTTCTTGCACGTATTTGACGTATCTTTCGATCTACCAAATTGAAACTATCTTTTGCCTGGTCTAGATCTTCCTTAAAAGCTTTTTCGACAGCTCTTTTGGCTGTTACATAATTTTGTTGGCAATTACTGTAGATAAATTTTTGCCATTCATTTTGGTGATCGGCTGTCTCAAACCGAATTTGATCATTTAAAAAATTTTCTCCATTAACAACATCTTCATAAAGACAATTTGATTCGTCTACAACTTGATATTCTTCAAGACTACCAAATGGCCTTATTGTGGAGGTCTCATTATTGTCATCGTTGTGTATTCCTTGTTGTAAACGATTATAACCTTTTTTCGAAAACTCCATAATCAATTTTTGAAACTTGGTAGGAATAGAGGATTGCGGGTATTCTTCAATGTAACCTTCACATGACAACGTAACATTGGCCCGTGTTTTCAAATTGGTAATATTAGAATTTAAGTTATCGAAAACAGTGTTGCCTTTATCATCGACAGGATATCGATGAAGTATAGATCGTCCTTGTGGACCGGTAATAGCCATTAGTCTTGTTTTTTTGGGGGGAGATGAAATCTCATTATTGATGGAATTGTTGGTGGTGGTGTTACAATTTTTATCAGTTGTATCCATTATTGGCGAAATAATCGGTATTGAATTTTGTTGTGAATTGATGTTTGAGATGACATTGGGAGTTTCGTTAGTTACAGTTACTGCTACTGCTTTCCGTTTTTGTCTAACCGATTTGGTAGTTCTTTTCCCTTTTTTGTTTTGGTCGTCAATTTCTACATTAACATTGGTTTTTTCCTGAAGTGACGCATCAGTATCAATCATCATTGTTTGTGCAGGACACTCGTCCTGATCATTGTTGAGTGTAGATATATTGTCATGTGTTACATCCATTGTTAGTTCTGTGATGGGGCCCGCTACAGTGGCAACTTTCTTCATTGGTTGTGTGTGGGACACATCAGGCTCATCATCTAAATCTTGTGTTACTAACCCAACATTTTCTTTTGTGGACTCCGTAACTATATCGTTGATTCGTTTGTTTGTTATTGGAGTCTTTGCTTTCTTTTTCGGTATAAGCAAATTCACAGGTGAAAATTTATCAATGATTGCGTTTAGGGTGTAAGATATTTGTCGGCCTTTATGAATGTTAAGTTCTTCGGGTGTCATTTTTTGTATCATCTGTTCATTATTTTTCTTTGTCTCGGGCGTCATTGGTAGATTATTAATTTCTGCCAATGTCTCACTGGTTAATTTATTGGGAATATTTGCCAAAACTAGTACCGTGTCCAAAACTTTGGACGTGGTTGTTTTTTCATCAGAAATAAATAACTTTTTCTTCAATGTTCCTTTTAAATCATCATTTTCCACGGTACGAAGAATAATGAAATGAGTACAATGTACTTGGCCGATAATAAAAACTGGTCTTTTCTCCTTGATAGAGATTTCTTCCGTATTCGTTGTTAAGTTTGATGGATGCATAAAATCTAACACAGATGTAGAATTGTTAAATGTCAAATTCCATTCACGTCGGAGTTCCTCGTCATAAGATTCGTCATTTAATGTAACAACAGTTGTCACCAGATCACATTGAAACAAACT
>JANMZB010000585.1:0-1634 GCA_031382725.1 Sphingobacteriaceae bacterium
GATCAGTGATCTCATATCACGCCAATGAAATGAGCCCATTGAACAATGGATCAGTGATTTATAATCACGGTTAAAATCAAACCACTTCTCACAACTTTTTCATTTTTCTTACATTTTATAGATTTACAATTACTTTCACCATGGCTGCCGCTATCTTACTCCAAGTTGCTCTCAGTAACATCGGCTGGACAGAAGATGCTGCCACTGCCTTTACTACCGAAGGTTTTAATGACATCAGTGACATCAGTCTTGTCACCCGTGACTTTCTTCATCAGGTGTGCAAGAAACTACGGGCTGGAAGAGCAGCTGCCGCTGCAGCGGATGGGAATGTCATCATTCCAGCCATCCCGCCTGTTAACATTCCTGCTCTACAGGAATTCAAACTCTATGGACTTCACCTCTGGGTGACTGAAAAAGCCCGTTTACGACGTGTCATCGTACCGGCCGATTTTACGGCTGCTGTTGGTATGGATTATACCAAACGCGCTCGAGATGTCGTCGAAGCGACGTCTAAGAAAGATGATGAGAACGTCAAGCAGCCTGAGCCATTCAGCGGGAAAACTTGTGAATGGCAGTCGTTCTACAAGCTGCTAGTAAACTACTTGTCATCGAAGAAAAATCGGAACCGTACACCATTGGGATATGTGCTCCGTACAAACAGTGAACCCTCTGATCTAGCTGGGGTTTTTGGAACTGAGCATGAAAAGCTGGTATTAACCACGCCACATGAGGGTATTGACTTTGCCGAAGACAACGGCATGGTTTGGGAAACCATACAATCCCTTACGTTACAGGGATCGGCATATTCCTATATCGGTGGTTTCGCTCGTACTCGAGATGGCCGAGGCGCTATACAAACCCTAATTGGTCGATATGAAGGTACTGCTGCCATGAGTAGGACAAAACAAGCCGCTTATGACGAAATTCATAACGCAACATACACTGGAGAGAAGCGTAATTTCACTTTCGAAAATTATATTGACAAGCACGCCAAGGCGCACCAAGTTCTATCTGAGTCCGGCGTGGACATAGGTGAAGATAAGAAAGTTGATGATTTTCTTCGTGGTCTCACCGATCCCAGTATCCGTATGAATTGCGCCAAGACTCTTGTCTATGGTAATCCTGACCTACGAAATGATTTTCGTGCTTGTACTGAATATTTATCTTCATTTGTGGCCAACGCTACCAGCGCACAAAGCCGATTAATTTCTGCCCTCGAAGGCGGCCCGTTGCCCAATGGCGGTCCTGGAGGTCGCGGCGGGGGTGGACGAGGTCGAGGACGTGGTGGTAGTGGCTACGATGGTGGACGGTTTTTACGTGGACGTGGAGGGCGTGGCTATCGTGGTGGACGTGGAGGTGGCCGTGGAAATGGACGCGGCAATGATCAACTCTACGGTCACACCGATCAGCAGTGGTATGCGCTTTCTAGAGCACAGAAAGACGAGATTTTCCAACTGCGACGACAACAAAAAGAACACAAGCGTGGTATCGGTGCCGTTGAGTCTGACCGTGAAGATCATGCGGTATCAGCGGCTGCACAACAACAAAATGCAGGGGACCAGTTTGCCCTTACAAACAAGAATTGACGCCAGGATGATACAGGCGGCGCTATAATGTCCCATACCACAAAACGC
>JANMZB010000601.1:0-6850 GCA_031382725.1 Sphingobacteriaceae bacterium
TCCTAAAAATCTTGAATTAGGTTTCGGGCGTAACACTCCCTTAAGCTCACTTTCCAACGCTTTAGTTTCTTTCCTCCGACTGTTGTTTGTGTCTTCAATATTAACCTTGCCGCCCATGTACAGGTAATCCCCTTCAGGTACCGATTTGACCGCACTGCAAGAACTGAAGAGCAGAGAAGTAAATAAAAGTAACTGGCAGTTTGATATTGATAAACGGTTCAGCAAACCTTTAAATGGAAAAAGTAGAGTTGTTAAAATAATTTCCCTTTCGGGGATGATTTGCATATGAACTCTACTCAAACTCAATAAATATATGCCCTTATAATTTCGCTTCATTTTTTACTTGTACCTGTTTCTCTGCTGATTTTTGCTCTTCTTTCAATCTCTTATTTTCAGCCGTCTGACGTTTAAATATCTCTCTGAACCTGTTATAATCCATACTTAAAATAAAACTTAAGCCGGTTTCAATCACCTGCCCTTCAACCGCTACGCGGTATTGATCCTGACGATAAGCTCGAAGCAAATACCGGCCGTCTTTAGTCAATTGATAGTCTACCGCGATATCTCCAGCAATATTGTTGGCTTGCTGACCGGAACGTTGTGGCCCCTCAATTTCAAAATTACTTCCGATTGAAACTTTTAAGCGGTCGTTAAGTAAGCGTTTAGATGCCGCCACATTTAGATCTGTACGATTTTGCATTTGGCCGGTGGTATAATCATCGCTAGATTCTAAGTTGAAGTTCAGATCAATGCCTCCAAGCAAGCCGCCTGCAAGATTATTTAATTGCTCGCTCAAAAGCTTACTTACGCTCTGTCGCGCCAGCGAACCAGCATTTGTTCCGCCAGCGCTGCTGTCGAAGGGGTTTTCCGCTACAAAGCGATTCAGCAACACTAATGCGAACGCCTGTTTATTTAATTCAGACGGTTCAGCACGAAGCTGCTCAAGCCGGGTATTTACAGTTGAAAGCACCTCGCCGGATACAAAGTAATTCCGTTCGGGTAATTCAATATCGAACGAAATTTCGGGCTTCATCAATTCTCCCTTCAATCCCATTTGCAGCTCGAAAGGCAAGCGTTGCTTGTATGTATTTAAAGTTGCCTGCGTAGCTCCTGCCAGCTGACTTTGAACCAGATCTATCGGTGCAGTATTCGCAACATAAATAGCAGTAACATCCATTGTTCCGCTGGTTGGCTCTCCATTCCAGGTAATGCTGCTGCCCTCTTTAATCTCGAACCTTCTTCTGATGAAATTGAAAGAAAGTTCATAAGCTCCTTCCTGCAAAATGTAATTTCCCGTAAGGGTAACTTTACCGCTTGGATCAATTCCTCCGGTAAGTTGTGCCTGACCTTTAACCTTCAGGAAATCCCCGTTTCCCTGATCAACGATAAGATTAAACTCAGCTTCTTTCGAAATATCGATAGTGGAATGGATATTGAAACCGACCAGCGGAGAGGTATTTAAGGAATCAAGTTCCGATGTAAAAGTGGTTGAAACTTTAGGATCATCCATATCAACAAACTCTACAATTCCTTCGCGTTCAACCACACCCGGGTTACTTTGAGGAAGCACCACGGTAAGACTGGTTTTTGGAAGTACCTTTAAATCTGCATCTACAACCGGGCTGTTCATGTCTCCTCTAATGCGGATACGGCTGTCTACATACAGTTTTCCATAGTACATTTCATTTTCCTTTGCGGTGGAGTTTAATACCTGGAAGTTGTCGCTGGTTACGTCAAGATTAAAGGTATAATCCAGGAAGTTCTTAGTATAAACCATCCCGTCAACATTTGCGGCGTTTCCGGCAGAATCGAGAATAGAAAAATCATTAAAGTTGATTCCTGAATCATTAAAAGTAATGCGCTCATCATCTACCCGATACAGCGAGTTCAGCATCCCAATCCGGAAAGCGGCATCATTAAAATTTACATTCCCATTTATTTTAGGCGCAGTTGCAGTTCCTGTAATAGCCATTTGTCCAGATAAGTATCCGCTGGCATCCTTCAGATTTCCCATTGTAAATCCCTGAATACTTTGAAGATTCAGCCTGGTGATATTCATGTTCATATCAAAACTGCTGTTATTGATATAGTAAAAGCCATTCATGTCCACCTGGTTGCCCTTTCCGGTGATGCCTACATTAGCCGCAAGCGTATTAGCACGTTCGTTGTTTACCCGCAAAGCGATGTTTCCAACCGTATCTCCACGAAAATTAAAATCACTGATCGTTAAATCTGAGGTGAAAATAGGGGTGGTTTGAAAGTTCCGTACAACCGCATTTCCGTTAATGGTTCCGCCAGCCAATAAGGAATCTTTCCGGGCCATCTCAGTTAAGGTCTCTATACGGAAATTATTAAAATTGATCGCCATCGGATTGTTCAATCCCATTGGTTGCGAGTTGATACTTATTTGCTGATTGGTGTGGCTCAACACAAAATTCCGTGCCAGAATTCCACCGCTTCCAAACTGAATTACATTGTTTTGACCAACCGCCCATGGATCATAGTTTAGGATCAAACCATTAGGCAAAAGGCTAAACTCGAAGTTTGATCGCATGGCCTTTAAGTTTCCCGCAATGCGGTAGCGCTGCTTATTGGCCGCATCTTTAATCTGGAAATCGGTCGAAATGATATTGTTCTGGATGTTTCCGGTAACGCTGGTATTAAGAATCTGAAATTGGGTGCTTCCTAATTTATTTAATGCAATAGAGTAATTAAGCGCAGTCCCGGTGGTGGCAGGGCTGATATCAAAAGTAAGATTGTTTATATCGTACGCTCCATAAACCAGGCGAGGTGCCGAACCCTTTACGTTTAGTGCGCCGGTTTGGGTATTGAAATTTCCTGATAGCGCGATGTTTGACATCTCCTTAATCTCTGGCACAAATTGTTGGATCAAAGGGTTATTGGTTACACTCGCGTTAAAGCGCATATATTGAGCGGGCCCTAAATTTACCGGACTAACAGTGCTTCCGTTAGGATTATAATAGCGGGTAAGCGTCGACTGGAGTGCCGGGCCAATTTGTGTGAGTTTATACTTTCCGGAAGCATTTGCATTTAAAAACTCCGATTTAACTTTCAGTGTATTGCTGTCTGCGTTGGCTGTGGAAACAGCACTCACCGAATCAAGTTGGATGCGTTTGCCTTGGGTTACCATCAATGCCTTTGTAAGCAGCACACTTCCATTTAAATAATCCGGATCTGCCGTTTCCAGATCGGCTACGATCTTCCCGCGAAAGCGGAAATCGTCTTTAGAGAAATGCAAACGTTGCAGGTTTAAGCTGTCGACATCTATGGTGGCTTTGATTCGTGGATATTTGTTTCTGAAATTAGCCGCCGCATTTAAGCTGAAATCGATATTCGGATCGGCCATAAACGCTTTGGCGGTTATGTTGCCATTTTTGGCTTTTGCACTAAGGGTGAGATTTCGGTAATTATATTTGTTATACTCTGCCTGAATAACTTTTCCAATAACTGTTCCGCTAAAAGTTTTGGCATCCATTCCGCTTCCGTTTACTTTAAGCGCGACTGATACTCTTCCTATCGTAGCTTCTTGCTTCAATAGCCGGCCAACGTTAAAATTAGATGTGGAGATACGGGTATTATAAGTTGGAACTTTACCAAAGCTGAACATTCCGTTCACTTTAGCGCCTCCAAAACTGGAATTTAAATTAAGATTGGTATTAAAGCGTTTCATACCGCCTTTAAATGTTCCACTTAGACTAAGGGATTCGGGTACCCTGATATTCGTTGGTATTGTTCTAGGGGGAGCCAGAGCATAGATGTCTGTGCTCCGGGTATTGAAACGATCAATATCGAGATCGAAATAGGCTCTCTCCATATCAGGCAAGCCCTTTATTGTGCCTGACGCACGTAAACTAGTGCTGCGGAATCCAGTTATTTCCAGTTCGGGGATAAACAGATTTTCGAGCTTGCCGTTTACTCTTCCGTCAATATTCACTACCGCGTTGGTGTTGTTTTTAAACGGTTCCGTTAGTGCCAGTTGAGGGACAAAAATCAGAAAATCCTTGAAGGCTAAACGTGAGTTTTTAAGATTCGCGTCGATTCTCAAATCGCCGGGATTTTTAGCGATGTTTTCAATGGAAGAGTAAGCTATTTTAATTTCGTTACGGATTAATGATTTGTCGGTTTCCAGATATAGGTCTTCCAGATAGGTTTTTTTATCGCTGTAAAAGAAGTTAGCGTTAAGCCGCCGAAGTTTAAAACCACTCTTTTCAGTAAGGCTACCCGAGTTTATTGTAGCGGCAATGGTATCGCCGGAGAAAATAAATCTGTTGGCATCAAGGTTCAGGTTTTTGATGTCCAGGTTGGCATAATCCATTCCTCGTTGTAAAACAGGCATGCTCTCATCGTTATAACGCAGGTGGCTGTTGGCAATATTAATATCATCCGAAGTGAAACCCCAAAAAGTAGCGACAGCTTCTACCTTTTCTTTCACTTCTTTAATAACCACTTTTGCCTGCGGCTTTTTACCCAGCGTAATATGAAACATAGAATTATCCAGGTTGACTTTTCTTAAGTCGATAACCTGATTTTTCATATCCAGCTTATCACTTTCCACATTAAGTTGGCCAATATTCACGTCTGCGTCAAGTGCGGAAACGGCATTTCGGTACTTTAATTTTATGCGGTCTAAGTCTGCAGAACCAAGGGTCAAATCTAAATCAAGCGGTTGAGCCGCCGCAACCATATCACTCTGTTTAGAATCATTTTTGATGGCCGGCTTACTTTGAATAATTACAGCGTTAACTCCCGAAAGCTTAAAATTGGGAACGTTAAAACGCATTTTTTCAAGATCGAATTCTTTGATACGGGTATCGAAATGTGAGAGGTAAAGATTTACGTCGTTTGCGGTTGGAGCATCCTTATATTTCAGGCGAATTCTGTCGAGGTTAATTTTATCGATCGACATTTTCATTGGTGCGGCAGACGTGTCCTTTGGCGTGGTAGATGGTTGCGTGGCAAACGCTTTTAGAATGTAGTCAAAGTTGAAGACACTGTCCGCTGTGCGATTAATATTCATCGTAACGCCGCGCAGATCAATTTCATTAAGTTCAACTTCGCTTTTCAGAAGCTTCATCATACTTAAGTCTACTTTCAACGTATCTCCGGCAAGCAGCGTGTCGCCTTTTTGATCCTGGAAATAAACATCCTCTAAAACCACCAGCTTGGGTAGGTCGAGACTTAAATGATTGATTTCTACTTTGGTTCCAATCTTCCCTTCCAGAAACGAAACCGCTTTTTTACGCGCAAAACTTTGCACAGCAGGCACTTCAATCAAAATAAAAACCAGGAGTACAAGTATGATGATAAAGCCGACGAGGCCCAAAAGGATCTTTAAAGAAATTCTGCCAAACTTACCCAAGGTGTTTTGTTTATACCTGTATAAATTTCAAAAGTCTGTAAATGTTTCAGAAATGACAAATTTGACTTAGGCAAGTAAAACTCGGTTTTAGGTATCTGCCAATTTGTTGGTTGATAACGAATACGTACTTTTACCTAGATAAACCTCATTAAAATAGCTCTTCTCGCCAATAACATGTATAAATTAAACAGTACCCTTATTGCCTTATTGCTTGCCGCAACAACTGTTGGTTCTTATGCTCAAAGTGTTCTGCAAGCGGCTCCTCCAGCTTCTGTAAAATTCAGTGGTTCCCGTTTGCAACGAATAGATAAGCTAATGCAGGAAAATGTCGATAAAAAACTTATTGCCGGAGCAACTGCTTTAATAGTGCGTGACGGGAAGATTGTATACAACAAGGCATTTGGATATAGTGATCTTGAAGCCAAAACGGCCATGCGCACTACTGATATTTTCCGAATCGCATCGCAAACCAAAGCTATAACCAGTGTTGCTGTGATGATACTATTTGAGGAAGGAAAGTTTTTACTTGACGACCCGATCTCGAAATTCATTCCTGCATTCGCTAAACCTTCGGTGCTTGAGAAATTTAATTCTAAAGATTCAAGTTATACATCAGTGCCGGCAAAACGGGAAATCACAATCCGCGATTTGCTTACACATACATCCGGAATTGATTATGCAGTAATTGGGGGTGGAAATATGAAAGCGATTTATGATAAAAAAAATGTTACTCCGGGCTTTGGCAGTGAAGGGATGTTGTTAAGAGATGAAATGCTGAAATTAGCCAGCACTCCACTGTTGCATCATCCGGGTGAAAAGTTTACTTATGGATTGAATACTGATGTTCTGGGCTATTTAGTTGAAGTAGTATCAGGCCAAAGCCTTGATCGCTTCTTTTCTGATAGAATATTCAAACCGCTCGGAATGAATGATACACATTTCTATCTGCCCGCTTCTAAACATTCCCGATTGGTTCCGGTATATACTTACGATAGTGAAAACCGCTTAGTCAAGTACTTGAAAGAAGGTACCATGACTGCAAACTATCCAACTTTTAAAGGAACCTATTTTTCTGGCGGGGCAGGTCTAAGCTCAACAATTTACGATTATGCCTTATTTCTACAGATGCTATTAAACGGCGGCACTTATAATGGAAATCGCATTTTATCCCGTCGTACGGTTGACTTAATGACGATGAACCAAATAGGAGATTTGACAATAAGTGGTGGTAATAAATTTGGTTTGGGATTTGAGATTACTACTCAAAAAGGCATGGCTAATTTGGGCATAACAGAAGGTTCATTTGCCTGGGGCGGATATTTTTCGACTACCTATTGGGTTGATCCTAAAGAGAAAATTGTGGCGTTGATTTATACACAACAATCGCCAATGAGATCGGATATGCAGAATAAGTTTAAGGCTTTGGTATATCAGAGTTTGAATGATTGATGAGCAACTTTCCAAAAGTTT
>JANMZB010000641.1:0-5217 GCA_031382725.1 Sphingobacteriaceae bacterium
GCCGATTAGATAAATATGCTAAACAGGCAAAGGTTGTCCACCTGGATATTGACCCTGCCGAAATAGACAAAAACGTTAAAACTACTGTACCTGTTTGGGGTGACTGCAAGGAAACGCTTCCACTATTAACCGAAATGGTTGAAGCCAAACAACATACCGAATGGCTTAATAAATTCCATGATTATAAAAAACAGGAAGTAGAAGCTGTTATTCAAGACGAGCTTTTCCCCACTTCTGAAGAATTAACCATGGGGGAAGTAATTCAATTGATTAATGAGCTTACTAAGGGGGAGGCAATTATTGTAACCGACGTGGGCCAGCACCAAATGGTAGCTTGTCGTTATGCTAAGTTTAATAATACGCGCAGCAACGTTACCAGCGGTGGTTTAGGAACTATGGGTTTCGCGCTTCCGGCAGCAATTGGTGCTAAATACGGCGCCCCAGATAAAGAGGTAATCGCAGTGATTGGTGATGGTGGTATTCAAATGACTATACAGGAATTAGGAACCATTATGCAGTTTGATGTGGCGGTTAAAGTCCTGATTTTAAACAATCAATTTTTGGGAATGGTGCGCCAATGGCAGCAATTGTTCCATGATAAGAGATATTCGTTTGTGAATATTACTAGTCCGGATTATGTGAAGGTTGCTGAGGGTTACCGCATTCCCGGACAAAGCGTGAAAGAGCGTGAAGCGTTAAAAGCGGCTTTGAAGACGATGATTGAGCATAAAGGGGCTTACTTGTTGGAAGTGATGGTTACTAAAGAGAATAATGTGTTTCCGATGGTGCCGCAGGGGTGTAGTGTGAGTGAGATAAGGTTGAAGTAGGAGCCTCACCCCGACCCTCTCCTGAAGGAGAGGGAGATAAAGCGCCAATAGCTCTCCTTCGGAGAGAGGTTTAAAAAGAGTAAAGATTCCATTTAAAAAATTAAAATGGCAACGGATAAAATAAATAGGACACCTGAGGGTGAGGCAAAACAGGAATATAACATCACCGTTTACACGGAGAACCAGATTGGTTTGCTTACGCGAATCGCGATTATATTTAGCCGGCGGAAGATAAATATTGAGAGTTTGAATACCTCTCCGTCGGAGATTGAGAGTATTCACCGGTTTAATATCGTGATAACGGAAACTCAGGAAGTTGTACAGAAGCTTTGTCGGCAGATTGAGAAGCAGGTGGAGGTTTTGAAAGTGTACTTTAATACTAACGAAGATGTAATCTGGCAGGAAATGGCTTTGTACAAAGTTCCTACTGATGAGATTGCGGAGAAGGCATTAGTTGAGCGATTGTTGCGTGAAAACGGAGCACGTGTGGTGGTGATTAGGTCGGATTATACGGTTTTTGAAACAACCGGACATCGTGAAGAAACGGATGCGTTAATTACTAAACTTCAGCCTTTCGGTTTGATTGAGTTTGTTCGGAGTGCAAGGATTGCAATTATTAAAGATAGCGAAGGGTTTAACCGTAAGCTTCGGGAATTTGAACGTAGGGAGCCAGGGCATGAGCCGATTGAGAATGAGTATTTGAATAAGGGGGCGAAGGTTTTTACGATGTGATTTGAGGTGTCAGCTATCAGCTATGAGAAATCAGCTCTTGGCTAAATGCTGAAAAGCTGAAAGCTAAAGGCTAAAAGCTTCGGTCAAAAGCCTTAAAGTCATCGGATGACTGAGACGAGTAAGGTTGAGAAGGACGAGGAAGGTTTAAGTCATCCGATGACTAGGCCAGGGTTTTTGAGAGAAGGAAAAGCTGAAAGCTCAAAGCTGATTGCTGAAAGCTAGAAACCGAATTTCGCCACGTGCTTCCGTTAGGGATAGAAGCGGATACCGGCCTTGTGGATAAGGCCTCGTGCAGTATGAGCGGATAGCCCGGCCGTTTTTTCGGCAACGGCCAAATGATTAAACAGGCATAAATTAAATTTAAATAATTGCAGTAATTTAGCGCCGCTTTTAGGAATACATATTAATTGAATACCTGAAAAGAGCAAAATAAAAACATAAATCATCATAGAAATCAAGCAATAAAAAATGGCAAATTATTTTAACACATTACCTCTTAGAGAAAAATTAAACCAATTGGGTGTATGCGATTTTATGGACAGTTCGGAGTTTTCTGACGGCGTAGACACACTAAAAGGCAAGAAATTGGTAATTGTAGGTTGCGGCGCTCAGGGCTTAAACCAGGGTTTAAATTTAAGAGATAGTGGTTTGGATGTGAGCTATACTTTGCGCAAGGAAGCTATCGAAGCTAAAAGAGATTCGTGGAAAAATGCTACTGAAAACAACTTTAAAGTTGGCACTTACGAGGAGCTGATTCCAAGTGCTGATGTGGTAATTAACCTTACTCCGGATAAACAACATACTGCGGTTGTGAACGCGATTATGCCCTTAATGAAGCAGGGAGCTACGCTTTTGTATTCGCACGGTTTCAATATTGTGGAAGAGGGAATGCAAATTCGTAAGGACCTTACAGTTATTATGGTTGCTCCGAAATGCCCTGGTAGTGAGGTTAGAGCTGAGTATTGCAGAGGTTTTGGTGTGCCGACTTTAATTGCGGTTCACCCGGAAAATAACCCTGAAGGAAAGGGACTGGCTCAGGCTAAAGCGTATTGCGTGGGTACTGGCGGTCACAGAGCGGGTGTTTTATTATCATCTTTTGTAGCTGAGGTAAAATCAGATTTGATGGGCGAGCAAACCATTCTTTGTGGTTTATTGCAAACGGGTTCTATTCTTTCTTTTGACAAAATGGTTGAAAAAGGAATTGGGGCCGGTTACGCATCAAAACTGGTTCAATACGGTGTTGAGGTAATTACTGAGGCGTTAAAGCATGGGGGTGTTTCGGGCATGATGGACCGTTTGAGCAACGTTGCTAAAGTTAAAGCTTTTGAAATTTCGGAAGAACTGAAAGACATTATGCGTCCGTTGTTCCAAAAACATCAGGATGATATCATGAGCGGTGAGTTTAGTCGTACCATGATGGAAGACTGGGCAAATGGAGATAAAAATTTATTGAAGTGGAGAGCTGAAACGGGCGAAACTGCTTTTGAAAAAACTCCTGCGGGCGATGTTAAAATCGGTGAGCAAGAATATTTTGATAACTACGTATTGATGGTTGCTTTCGTTAGAGCTGGTGTGGAATTGGCTTTCGAAACAATGGTTGAAGCTGGTATCAAACCTGAATCTGCTTACTATGAGTCGCTACACGAAACTCCGCTTATCGCGAACACTATTGCTCGTAAGAAATTATTCGAGATGAACCGTGTAATTTCTGATACTGCTGAGTATGGCTGCTACTTATTCGACCAGGCTTGTAAACCATTACTAGCTGATTTTATGAAAAAAGTTGATACTGACTTGGTTGGTAAAAACTTTAATGACGGCAAAGATGGCTCGGTTGATAATTCACAATTGGTGGCTATTAACGAGACGCTTCGTAATCATGAGGTTGAGATTGTGGGTACGAAATTGCGTAAGGCAATGACAGCGATGAAGGCGATAAAGACGGGGTAAGAGCCCCCCAGCCCCCTGAAGGGGGAGTTTGGCAGGTGCAAAAAAGCCCCCTAACCCCCTGAAGGGGGAATGTAAAACGCATAGCCCCTAAATCCCCTAAAGGGGACTTCCGGACAGGTGCAAAAAAGAAGAAATAAAGACCCAATGATACACCCAACCATGAACACTAGCAAGTCAAAGTCCCCTTTAGGGGATTTAGGGGCTCTTGTTCGTATTTCTGGTTTGAAACTTCAATATCAGCATAAGTTGGTATTGAAGAGTTTCTCCTGGACGATAAATCGTGGTGAAAACTGGTTATTAATCGGCATTAGCGGAAGCGGGAAAACTTCTCTTGCTAAAGTTATTGCCGGTTTACAAAGTGCAGCCGGAGAGGTGAAATTCAACTTTACTACTGATAGTGCGCTGCCTGCGAAGGTCTTGTTTGTAGAAAGCTGGTACCATTTTAAGAACGTTGAAGGAGTTGCGAATTTTTATTATCAGCAACGCTACACTAGTTTGCAAGCAAAGGAAACTCTTACAGTAAAGGCCGAATTAATCAGCTACGGGAAAGAGAATAATCTTGAGTTTACTCAGGTTGAAAGGCTTTTGACTGAACTAAATTTTTCTGCACTTAAAAACTCCCAGTTACTTGAACTATCAAGCGGAGAGCATAAGAAATTGCAGTTGATTAAAGCTTTATGGCTTAAACCACAGCTATTAATTATAGACCAGCCATATACTGGTTTAGACACTGCGTCGCGGAGAACTTTAAATGATTTGCTGAATGAAGTTTCTGAAAAAGGTGTGGCTTTGGTTTTAATATCAAATGATACTGAATTGCCGGTAAGCATTAATCGATTTGCGGAAATTCAAGATGGGAAATTGGTTGAGGTGGAATCGAGAGAAATGATTTCGGCTGCGCCGGAGAGGGCGAGTAAAGAGCTGCCAGGTTTTTTAAGACAGTCGCCCTCCTATTCATCTGATGATATCGTTAAGATGATTGATGTGAGTATCAGTTATGGGGAGAAGCAAGTTTTAAAGAATATTAATTGGGAAATTAAAGCTGGAGAAAAATGGCTTTTACAAGGGCCGAATGGTTCGGGTAAATCAACTTTGTTGAGTTTGGTGAATGGCGACCATCCGCAATCTTACGCCAACAACTTCTATTTGTTTGGCAACAAACGTGGAAGTGGAGAAAGTATTTGGGACATCAAGCAACATACAGGGATTATTTCGCCGGAGTTCCATTGGTATTTCGATTCTTCGGCAACGGTGTTTCAAAGTGTTGCTTCAGGGCTGTTTGATTCAGTTGGATTGTTCAGAACTTTACCTTTTTCGCAAAAGGCCAAGGTTGATGAGCTCATCGAATTTTTCGACTTAACTGAAAATAAAAAAGATTTATTAAATACACTTCCGCTTGGGAAGCAACGCTTGGTTTTGTTAGCCAGAACGATAATCAAAAACCCTGAACTACTCATTCTTGATGAGCCTTGCCAGGGATTGGACAAGCAACAAACCGAGTACTTCAACCAGTTGGTTGACGAACTTTGCAGCAACGGCATGACGTTGATTTATGTAGGGCATTTCGAGTCGGCTTTGCCAGCCTGTCTCGAAAAGAGAATTGTATTGGAAGAAGGCAAAGTAAAAGCTATCGAAACCATTTTAGAGAGCTGTTTGGTATGAACAAAAACATTTTAACACGATAGAATCATGTTACACGATGCTAACC
>JANMZB010000676.1:0-3246 GCA_031382725.1 Sphingobacteriaceae bacterium
AGTTCTGGTCATATCCTTCCGGATTTTCCTGCGGAGTTCTAAGATAACGTTCGGTGTAAATTGTATCGTAAAATCTCCAAGTGGTAACGGGGGCAACCGCAATAGCCATCTTAAAGATTTCTGCACCTTTAGTTATACAGAGCGAAGATAAATATCCACCATAACTCCAGCCCCAGATCCCAATGCGTGCAGGGTCAACATAATTTTGTTGAGAAAGCCATTTGGCCGTTTCAATCTGATCAATGGTTTCGTATTTGCCGAGTTGCAAGTAAGTGGTTTTTCTAAAGTCAGCTCCCCGATATCCAGTCCCACGATTATCAACACAAGCAACGATATACCCTTTTTGAGCCAGCATTTGAAACCAAAGAGGCCTTGCTCCAAGTCCCCATGCATCGGCAACTTCCTGATGACCGGGGCCGCCATAAACATACATCAATACCGGATATTTCTTCTTAGAGTCGAAGTTGGCCGGCTTCAGCATATACCCATTTAACTGCACACCTTCAGAAGTTTTAAAATTAAAGAGCCCGGCATTACTAAATCCATACTCTTTGATGGCTTGTCGGGCTTTGGTGTTATCTTCAAGCACTTTAATCACTTTGCCTTTAGTGTTTAAAGTAATTTGTGGCGGAGTATTCTTTGTAGAATTACTTAAAATATAAAACTCAAAGTTCTGACTGAAAGTGGCATCGTTTGTTCCTGTCTTTGTGCTGACTTTGATTTTGTTACCACCATTTAAATCCATTGAATAGACATCTCTCCGCAATGGCGATTCTTCGGTAGACTGATAATAAATAACTCCATTTTTCTCGTCCACACCATAAACTTCTGTTACTTCCCAATCCCCCTTTGTAAGTTGCTTTAATATTTTCCCGTTAAGGTCGTAGATGTATATATGATTAAATCCGTCTCGCTCGCTTACATTAATAAATTGGTTTCCATTAGCTAAAAATGTAAGCTTTTCTTTCTCAATTTCGATGTAAGATTTGTCTTCTTCGGTAAGGATAACTTTAGATTCGCCGGTAGAAGCATTTGCCAGAAGATATTCTAATTTGTTTTGTAAACGGTTCATCCTCAAAACACACAAAGCTTCAGCGGAAGTGGTCCACTTTATTCTTGGAATATACTGGTTGGTTTCTTTGCCAATTTTTACACTTCTTGACTGTGATTTATCAATATCGAAAACATGAATACTCACCGTGGAGTTTCGTTCTCCCGCCTTAGGATATTTGTATTTATATTCTGTTGGATATAGTTTATCGAATACTGTCATCGAATACTCGGGAACCTGAGTTTCGTCGAACCGGTAATAAGCTATTTTTTTACTGTCGGGGCTCCAAAAAAAGGCTCTTTCGAATTCAAACTCTTCTTCATATACCCAATCAAGTCGACCGTTTATAATGGAATTGTTCTTCCCGTCTTTAGTTACTTGTTTTTCAAGTCCGCTTACTAAATCTTTTAAATAAATGTTATTCTCGCGGACGAAGGCGACTTTGCTTCCATCGGGTGAAAATGTGGTGTAAATCTGTTTTCCTTTGATGGAAACTGGAGTAATTTTTTTTGAAGCGATATCGAAGACGAAATAATTAGCTTTTACTGAATAACGATACAACGGTTCTTCATCTGCCGAGAGCAAAACTCTACTTTCGTCATCGCTAAAATCAGAGCTTATTTCAAGTGTGTTACCGTTATAAACAAGATCAGATTCTTTAAATAAAAGCTTGATTTCTTCGCCGGTACTGTAGCTGTTTTTTGCAAGGTATCTTACACCTTTATTGTCGCTTTTGACAGATACGTAGCTTTTGCCATCTTTCATTGAGGGCAAAGACTGGAGCGTTCTGGTGGAAAAAGTGCGGCTCTTAAAAATATCTTCAAGTGTAATTTGTTTTGTTTGAGCATTAACAATGCTATTAAATAGCAAAAAAAACGAAAAGAAAAGTTGACTTAATATTTTGATTCGCTGCATCATAAAGACTAACCCATGTTGGGCTTTCGTTAGGCAAGTTTTACAAAGTTGTCTTCAAGTTTTACATTAAAATTAATCTCCGCTTTTAGTGCCTTGAAAACTTTTAAAATGGTATCAATTGTCGCACTGTTTGCGCTGCTTTCAAGTTTGGAGATCTGAGCTTTTTGAACACCAACAAGTTTTCCGAGTTCTTCTTGAGTCAAGTGTCTTTCTTGTCTTGCCGTTTTAATCATTTTTCCCAATACGTCCATACGAAGTTCATACTCGTATTCATCACGGTCGGTTGTTCCAATCTCCCCGATATACTTGTCCTTCATTTCGGCAAGCGAATAAGTCTTAATTTCCTTGGTTGCCATATGCTTATTATTTTTGTTTGTTATTGAAATAGTAATTCTTTAGTCTTACTGCTCGGTCAATTTCGTTTGCCGGAACCTTGTCAACTTTCTTTATGAAACCGTGGGTTGCAATCACCAAAGTCTCTTTATTATCGCTCTTATCCCAAAATGCAAGAAGTCTGATTTGAAGTCCGGCATATTTTGTCCGAAACTCCCAAATGTCATTCTGAAGTTTCTTTAAAAGTTTTGGGTCATTCGTTTGTTCAGCAAGGTCAATATTGTAAAATATTTTTTTGATTGTTTTAGAGTCGAGTCTTGCTATGAACTCGTTAGCCTCTTCTAAAAATCGTGTTTCAAAATATTTCATTTGAAATTGTCCTAGTTTAAACGTTATAAAGATAAGTATAGTTTCCAAAAATAGAAACTTATAATAAGCATTAAAATTGTGTTAAAGTTAAAGCATTTTAATGCGTCTATTAGTACTTCCGTGCAACCGGCTTAGTTGGTTTCTTCGGATCATTGTAATCCGCATCACCTGCCGAAGACGGATTCTTAAGTTGCAGATCCTCAATAAATTTCCATCTCCCGTTAACCAGCTTAAATCCATCGTATGACATATCTGGTCCGTAAAGTTCTTTACTCTCTGTCATTTTTGGATCGGGTGGTGCTAAATGATCAAACACGATTGTGCCTTCTTTTGGTAAATAATTAAGCATCAGGGAAACCTGGCGATTGTATTCAAAAACAATTCTGTTTTTCTTAACACGCTCTTTATCGCCATCAAAAACCGGCATCCCAAATGTTGCCTTTCCATCTTTAAATGAAAGAACTTCAATCACTTTTTTGGTTGATTTAACGTTGTTGCCTTTCCATCCCAGCAAAATGTAGTAGGGCACGGATACCCCATAGGTTACAGGAATTATTTTGTAATACTGCGAGCCAAGC
>JANMZB010000691.1:0-3373 GCA_031382725.1 Sphingobacteriaceae bacterium
ACTCCGGGTAATATATTCTCTTTTGGCACTCTTACATTGTCAAACACAAGTTCGCCGGTTGAAGAGGCTCTCAAGCTCCATTTGTTATGAGTTTCCGGTGTGCTGAAGCCATGCATTCCGCGTTCTACAATTAAGCCGGTAACTTCATCCTTTTCATTTTTTGCCCAAACCACGGCAATATTGGCAAAGGGCGCATTGGAGATCCACATTTTGGAACCATTTAAAATTACAAAATCTCCATCCTCTTTTATGTTCGTTTGCATGCCACCGGGGTTGGAGCCGAAATCTGGTTCGGTTAGACCGAAAGCACCCATTAATTCACCTGATGCTAATTTGGGGAGATAAGTTTTCTTTTGCTCTTCAGATCCGAAAGTGTAAATCGGATACATAACCAATGAGCCTTGCACCGAAGCTGTCGAACGAATGCCCGAATCGCCGCGTTCAATTTCCTGCATCATAATGCCGTATGAAATGTAATCTAAACCGGCACCGCCATATTCTTGTGGAATGGTTGGCCCGAATGCACCTAATTCGGATAATCCTTTTAATAATACTTTTGGGAATTCACCTTTTTGCGCATAATCTTCAATAATCGGACTCAGTTCCTTTTTTACCCATGCTCTAACGGTCTCACGAATAAGTTTGTGCTCATCAGTCAATAAATCATCAATCAAATAGTAATCCGGCGAGGTATACAGGTCTTTCTTCATGAAAATAGGATTAGCACTGGTTCTACTAAAGATAAGAAATAGAAAGGTAAAAGGAAAGTACGAGACTGGCTTTAAGCGTGCGCTTTTTGCAGATGAAGTGATTCTTTACGTGGCTTTGGATATTTTCTAAACCAACTGTAAATTTTTAATTGGATAACTCCCAGAAATGCTTCCCTAAAAATACGGGTACTCATTTTCGAAGTTCCTTCAGTTCTGTCGGTAAAAATTATTGGAATCTCCACCACTTTAAAACCATGCTTCAAAGCAGTAAATTTCATCTCGATCTGGAAGGCATATCCCACAAACTTAATCTTATCCAACTCAATTGTGTCCAGCACAATTCGCCGGTAACATTTAAAACCTGCGGTCGCATCCTGAATAGGAATGCCGGTTACGAAACGCACATACACAGAAGCGAAGTACGACATTAAAACACGGCTCATTGGCCAGTTCACCACATTTACACCTTTTATGTAACGCGAGCCAATGGCTACGTCCGCACCATCAACACAAGCTTCTCGTAAATGGATAAGATCATTAGGGTTATGTGAGAAATCAGCGTCCATCTCAAAGATGAATTCGTATTGCTTGCTTATTCCCCACTTGAAACCATGAATATAAGCTGTTCCCAAGCCTTGCTTACCTGTCCGCTCTTCGATATAAAGTTTACCGGCGAATTCCCCTTGAAGGTGTTTTACAATTCCCGCTGTGCCATCCGGCGATCCATCATCAATAACAAGAATATGAAAAACATGAGTTAAAGAAAATACCTTTCGGATGATCTTTTCAATGTTTTCCTTCTCGTTGTAAGTTGGGATAAGGACTAAGCTATCTGATAACACGCAAGGCTGTTTGGGCCGTAAATATAATTATAATCGATTTAATAGTTAGATAACTCTTATTGACCATGTGGTGCATTTGTTGCAACAAAGAGATCATCCTCACCCGGATCTGTGATATAACTTCTTTCATTAAGCCTTGGAGATACAAATAGATAAACCAAGATAAATACAGAAATCAATCCGACAAAAAACCAGTAATAAATTGCACCTTCAAGATGGGCGAAAAACCCATTATTAGAGATGCTCTTATTAATTAAGGCTACAAATACGTTTCCTAAAGCCACCGTTAGCAGCCAAATGGCGGTCATGGTGCTTTTCATAGATTTTGGGGCTTGCGTATAAGCGTATTCCAATCCGGTTATGGAGACTAAAACTTCACCTGCCGATAAAATGGCGTAAGCCAGAATTTGCCACCACACGGAGGGTTGACCTCCATTATCGATACTGGTTTGAATCAATGCAATAACTACGAAGGATAATGCTGTAAAAACTAAACCAGCACCTATACGGCGAAGAGGAGTGGTCTTAATTCCTATATTTTCGAACAAGGGATAAATACCATAAGTAAAGATTGGGATGAATAAAAGTAGGAAAATTGGATTTACAGTTTGGATTTGCTCGGGTAAAACATTAAAACCCAAAATAGTTCGATCTAGTTTTGTAGCCTGCAACACCCATTCAGATAAACTTTGATCCCACATTGCCCAAAAAATTGGGATAAAAGCAAATACAGCCATTACTCGCCATACCGCCTTAATACCCTCCACTTTTTCGGAATGGAATTTCCGCTTGGCAAGATCTAAAAGTGACTCACCCTTTTGTTTCTTGCCTGCATTAAACAATGCATAAAAGGAAATATTCACAAAATTATCTTTATTGATCCCGGCAGGAGGCATCTTTACATAAAGTTTGCGACCTGAAAAAAATATGAGGGTTGCAAGGGCCATTAATATTCCTGGAATTCCAAATGCCCATGCAGGTCCATAATTTGCGTACACCCATGGGATTAACATGGTTGATACGACAGATCCCGCATTGATACTAAAATAGAACCAGCCATAAACTTTCGACATTAGGTGATCGTTGGTTTTGTTAAACTGATCGCCTACATTGGCCGAAACGCATGATTTTATACATCCGGCACCTACAGCAATTAAAATCAATCCATATCTAAACCAATCAAAATTGTCTTCAAACATGGCTAGAAACAAATGCCCGACACAGTAAACAAGTGATATGTAAAGAATTATTCTATATTTTCCGAAAAACCAATCGGCTAAAAGTGCCCCAATAATTGGCATAGTATAAGCCAGCGAGACAAAGAAGTGCCCAGCCTCGTTTGCTTTTGCTTCAGCAACAGCCTGCATTGCAGGATTTAGTTCAGGATTAAAAAATTGTGCGACCAGAAATGTTGGCAGAATAGATCGCATCCCATAAAAGCTAAAGCGCTCGGCAGCCTCGTTACCAATAATATATGGAACACTTTTAGGATAACCACCTTTTTTTTCAGGCTGACTTGCTTTGGATTCTATCATAGTACAATCTTATCAATCATTAACGGCTTAAATGTCAATATGTTTATCAGCTAAGTAGCTACAAGTTTTCCAGCACAAAAGCAGTCATCTTGCCAAATAAATGGATGCCGGAGTTTCCTCCACTAATTCCGTGTGCTTTGTTTGGATAATACGCCTGCTCGAATGGTTTGTTTGCCTGGATCAGCGCTTCAGAGAACATTACGCTGTTTTGAAAATGAACATTGTCGTCTCCTGTACCATGAACCAGTAGAAATTTTCCCTTTAATAGATTTGCGAAATTAATTGG
>JANMZB010000695.1:0-1194 GCA_031382725.1 Sphingobacteriaceae bacterium
TTCAATTTATTGTCTTGCTGCTTGCACTAAACCATAAATTGAATAAATCAATTTATTGTCTTGCTGCTTGCACTAAACCATAAATTGATTTATTCAATTCCAAACTTGTTTCTTCAGGTACATCAGTGTATTCTTTCAAACCTTGTGGTATCTTCAAGTAGATCTGTTCATCCAAGTCACCATACAAGAAAGCAGTTTCCACATCAATTACTCTTGAATCGTAGTTTCTTAAGTTGTATAGGATTAGCATGATGCGGAAGGAAACATCATTTACCACTGGCGCAAAATTGTCTGTAAAATCCACCCCTGGAACTTGGCTGTAGCCGAGGGCAACGAGGCGTGCACGGTATGTTCCATTTTTCTTCAATTTGAACACCCATTTACTTCCAAGTAATTTTCTGTCATTAGGGATAGTATTGGTGGACTTGTACTTCCACACTGATTTACTATGCACGTCCCCAAATTCTTTACGAATTGCATCACGCCAATGGCCTTGTTGAACAGGATCAGAGTGGTGCCAAGCAGCTTGAAAATTGGAAGGCTCGTTGTATCCACTGTCAATAGCTGTCATAAGTGCCATTTCCACTTGTGCTGCTGGGGCTGGAACTTCATCAATCACTTCAGGGACCACTGTCTGGTTGTAAGAAGTATTTAGGTTAAACAGCTCACGTTGTAGTCCACTGACTCGATTAACATTTCCTCCCTGCTCAGGAAGGACTTCAGGATCTGGGATGTCTGGTGTAGCATTTGGTTCATCGAAGTCTTGATGCTCAGTAGACTCAGGTACATCATATAGGTCATCAACACGGATAATGTTGATCTTTTTGATGTTTTCATATTCACCCCATGTTTGATTCAGCCACTGAATATCCCTGCTGTGAGTAATTTTACCTGTGACAAGATTGTAAAATCGAAAAGTGCCACTTGGATAATCTTATGGATAGCCAACAAACATGTACGTTTTACCTCGGTCAGCCAACTTGTCTTGATGGCCAATGGATGCAGTGTTGGTAATTACCACCATCTCACCAAAAGTACGTAATTCATGTGCCCATTTGTATTGCGCACCGAACATATGAACAATAGGGGGGTCTTGACCTGTTTTGTCTGGCATACAGTTCTCCAGTTCTGTGGCTGTTCGAGCACACTCTGCCCACAATAGATCACGGACTTCTCTTGTGAAACCTGCCTGAT
>JANMZB010000739.1:0-3240 GCA_031382725.1 Sphingobacteriaceae bacterium
GCTAAAGCGAAAATCTTTTTATGGGCTTTAGAGACCGGGAAAAAACATCGCGAAAGCAATGAATCCGGAAAAGAACCCGGACTAAGTTTGAGTATTAAGCAGAAAATTGCAAATAAGCTTGTCTTTGGAAAAATCAAAGAAAAGACGGGAGGCAGGCTGAAATTCTTTCTTTCCGGAGGAGCCGCTTTACCGCAAAACGTTGGTGAGTTTTTTGGGAATTTGGGAATTAAAGTATTGGAGGGTTATGGATTAACAGAAACATCGCCTGTAATGGCAGTAACCGAATACCACAGACAGGTATTTGGTACTGTGGGTAGGATAATTCCAAGGATTGAAGTCGGGATACAAGATGTAGAAACGAAAGAACTGATAGCCATACAAACCCATAATTCGTTTAAGGATGATTTTGAATGCGCTGAGGGTGAAATAATTGTTCGCGGCCATTGTGTTATGAAAGGCTATTGGAACAAAGCTGATGAAACAGCTCAGGTGATTGACCCCGAAGGCTGGTTTCATACCGGTGATATAGGAAAATTCTATAAAGGAAACTTGAAAATTACCGATCGCATAAAAAACATGCTTGTGAGCGCTTTCGGGAAAAATGTTTATCCTACTCCGGTAGAGAACACCTATTTGAAAAGCCCGAAGATTGAGCAAATCTTTTTAATTGGCGATAAGCGTGAGCATATCACAGCGATAATAATCCCACCCAAAGAAACTCTAAAAGAAGTTTTTCACTTAACCGAAGATTTTTTTAACAGCACTGAAAAGTTTACCAATGATAAAGAGATTTACAATTGGTTGAATGAAGACATCCGAAAGTTATCAAACGAGCTTGCCAAGTTTGAACGGATTAAAACCTTTATTATTAAGCGGAACCCCTTAAGCATTGAAGGTGGAGAGTTAACACCCTCGATGAAGGCAAAGCGGAAAGTTGTAGAGAGGATGTACGCTGAGGAGATAGAAAAAATGTATCAGGATCAATCGAATGATGAATGATTGATTGAACGAATAAATGAATGATCCTGATACAAAGATTTTATTTTTTGCCGGTAAAACTGTTTTTTATACTGTTGTTAAGTGACTTTGCCGACCAATAACCACTGGCAATGATCCTTCTTATTGAATACAACGGATCGTTGTCATCTCTTGAGGTTGCCAAAATATATGCAGCTTTAAACCCTCTTTTCTTTAATTGAGGAATAGCCTCTTTGTTCCATAATCCGAAAGGATAAGCAAAATATTCAATCTTTTTGCCGGTGATTTCTTCCAAACGTTTAGTTGGCTTCTCAATCTGGGTTACCCAATCTTCGGCAACATATTTTTTATCGTTTTTATGATCGTATGTATGGCTTCCAATCACGTTACCTGCATCAGAAAGTTGTTTGATCTGATCACTGCTCATGTATTTTGTTCTACCCATCCGCCCGATTGAGACAGTCATGATAAAATAAACAGCCTTGAAACCATATTTTTTCATTACAGGGGCAGCCACGGTGAACTGATCTAAGTCGGTATCATCGAAAGTTAGCATAATAGGCTTTGAAGGAAGCGGATCGCCATAAAGCAAATAATTATAAACCTGATCCGGTAATACTGAATGGTAACCGCTATCAGCCAGCATTTTCATGTGAGACTTGAACGCCTCAACCGGAATAATGTAATCTTTTGCCGACTGAGAATCGGACGATTTCCAGTCTCTAACTTGGTGGTAACACAGAATCGGCACCTGTTGTTTAGCTAAGATTTCTGCTGCAGTTGCTGGCTTACGATTTTTAGACTTAGAATCCGGCGGCGTGTTGGAATTTACATCCGTCTGCACCCCCGATTCATTAGATGTAGCCACAGCAGAGGTTGAGTCTGCAGATTCAACTAATGCTGAGGTTTTACCTTGATTACAGGATGTGGAAATAATAACAAGGGGAAGCAGGAAGGTTAAAATTAGTTTTAGCATGTTGTTTTTAAATGGTTCGCAAAATAACGGAAAGGATGTTAATCATCATAAGAATTAATTAACAAAAATGTTTAGATGTTGATAAGTAAAACAAGGAAATGGTCTGTGGTTACAAAACTTAACCCCTTCTTAATATTCAAAACAGTTTAGTATTCTACATTTAGCGAATCGAACTATGGGAGCAATACAGCAAAAAATTTTAATCGTTGACGATGAACCGGATATCAGAGATATTCTTTCGCATTGTCTTAAAAAAGTAGGTTACTCTGTTTTTACAGCAGTTAACGGGCAAGATGGCGTTCGTGCGGCAATGGAATGTCGTCCGAATTTGATAGTAATGGATATCATGATGCCGATAATGAATGGAATGGAGGCTTGTAGTATTCTAAGAAACATGGTAGATTTCAAAGATACTTTCATCGTCTTTCTTACTGCACGTAATGATGAACTTACCGAAATTGAAGGGTTTAACGCCGGGGCAGATGACTATATTCCGAAGCCGATGAAACCCCAGGTTTTTATAAACAGAATTCAGGCGTTATTAAAACGAAACTGATCAACCAAACACCAGTAATACTTAGATCCGCTAGCTCTGAATTTTATTAACCCCGTCGAATTTAAAACGACACCTTCACTTCTATTAAAGCACTTCAGCCCACGCTATTAATTTTACTTTTTGTGAATCTATAATCTTTATTCAATAAATTATAGCTAATAAGTCTAATTGTAAAAACTATTGCTTTCGGTATCCTTCTTAACTAACAGATTTGTTTGCTACCTAAGTAATATTTATAATTATGCAAACATTACTTATGAATAATTTTTTTGTAAGCACATCAATAAATTCGCGTAAGAATCACTTTCTCGTTAATTGGATCAATAAAGCTTTAAGGTCTTTTAATAAAGGCTATCAATTCCAGCGTTTACCAAATGGCTTGTTCGATATGACCACGCTTGAACAAAGAATAAATTACTACCATTTATTAGAGGGTGTGATTAGATGCAATGTTGCCGGAGATGTTATTGAACTTGGTTGCTTTACCGGTCAATGTGCCATATTATTTCAGAAAATTATTCAAATTAATAACTCAGATAAAAAACTGCACCTGTTCGATAGTTTTGAAAAGAAGTTCAGCATTGAGGAAAGCGTTGAAGAAATTCTGAACAATAACTTCGCTAAAGCTGGATTACAATTACCGGTAATACATAAAGGGTATTTTCAAGACACTATTCCAAACCAGTTACCACAAAAGATTTCATTTGTACATATTGATTGCGGCTTTGGC
>JANMZB010000678.1:0-1158 GCA_031382725.1 Sphingobacteriaceae bacterium
CACAGGACAGGTGTTGCATGTGATTTTAAAAGCAATTACTCCTTGAGAAGAGATAATAGAATGCAATACAGCACGTTCCAACTCACGAGATATACGGGAGGATCCTTCTGGCAAGCTGTCACAAGGTGAACTAGAAACAGAATGATGCTCTTGTTGGTATGTATCGTTGCGTCTTTCACAGTAGTCTTTGTTTGATTCTTTTGTAGTACCAAGCATTTGAGATCAGTGATTTTGTATAAGCCGAGAAGCAGAAGACGTTTTTATAGGATTAAAAATTCAGTTTTGTGAAACGGTCAGTTCAAATTCAAAAAATTAATTTGAATTTTGAAACCAAATATTGAGTCCGGGTTGTGCTGATTTCAAAAACAGCTCATTGGAAAGTTTGGCCAACTCTGTTCGACTCAATTGATCAATCAAAATAAGCCAGAAAAACGGCATGCCGCCAATTCTTTGGATTAAAAGTAAGGCTAAGGAAATTCTGAAGCATGATATCATCAATGGGACTGTGAATGATGAAATGGAAGCACGAGATGTATACGAGATGCATGAAGAGTACAAGGAATATGAATTTCGTAAATTTCAAAACAACTTCCGAAGCCTCAAGAAAGTAATAAAAAAGCATCATAATCGAGCTCAAGAAGATCATGCTGCCTTGAATCTTTATTTATTGCTTCATCCTCGACGTGATGTCACTGCAGGTGGATTCCCTTTTTGGGATACTTCTGAAGCTCGAGTATCACTCAAACGTGACATAGACAGTGGTATACATGATCGGATGAGCACAACGGAATTGTGGCAGAGCCGAGATGAGTATCAAGCATTTAGCTTAAAGAAGTTTCGTGATCACCTCACTCAATAACAACGCCGGCGCAAGCACAATGCCTATTGGTTGCACAAAAGCACAGCTGCAAAAAAATAAAAGCTGTATTTATTAACATTATATTAAGTAAAATTACAGCGAATATACAATTACTTGCAATTTCAAAATGATTACTATTTCTTTCCTGATCACATTTCCTCCACAATAACTGCACATTTCTTCCACAATAACGCTGCCACTGCAGTAGCAGAATCAAAATCATGTTCATTGATCCGCATAATTGATCCACAGCAGCCATTAGAAGCATCGGATGATTACAATTACTCTCAATGTTCTGG
>JANMZB010000778.1:0-3995 GCA_031382725.1 Sphingobacteriaceae bacterium
CTTTTGGAAAGTTCATTACGCATCAAATCGAGCTATGCTCGACTAGTGGAGTTTAAATTCTCTTTTAAACTCTTCATCAGAAGCCTTGTCCAAAACGGTAAAAAAATCCGGTATGTTACGATTTAAATACATAAGCTTATAATAATTAAATTTTGACCCCAGTGCTACATTCATAGTTGAAAACAACCAGTACTCTACGAGTTCGAACTTTACTTCCTTGTTATCCAACAGGCTGATAATTAAAAATATTTTAACACCATTGAAGTAAATTCTTAGACTTCCAATTTCAGCCCAGGAATAAATAGACCTCACCTTACCATGAATTTCTAAACCACGACTATCAAAGGAAATAAAAGCTTTTTTGGAAAATACAATTTCGGTGCGTTGTAATAATATAGCATAAAGCATGACTAAAGCCATAATAATCAGCAATTGCATAGTTTGGCTAAATGGCGTGCTAGTTGTATCGAATATCTTTCCTAGCCAAATTCCAGCTATAAAAAGAGCGGTTTCTATAATGAAATAGAATACCCGCTTAGTGAATGTTGGAGCAAAAGATATCCTTATCATATTTAATTTTTTAAGCAAGGGTTTAGGTTTTAATCCACTTACTTGATCGTAAGTACAGTGGCTACGACTATGTTACTTACAACTAAGGAAGAGGTATATTCTCTACCAATATTTCATTTCCGGCCCTGTCATAATAAGTGCAAGCCATTTCATCAAGACTTACAAACCATTTTTCAATTCCAGTCTCCGCACAGTGTTTGCAAAAGTCAAAATAATCAGTTTTACCTTCCTGATGGATTTTTAAATAATAAATAAATTTTTCTTTGTCGCTGTTGTTTGAGATAACCAGGTTATCATACTTGCGTTCAGATTTTGTGTGATATTCGTCCCTGCCAAAATATTCGGTATGGCTATCAATCACCCATGTTTCAAAAGCAGTGACACCCAATTTTTTTATTTCCTGAATATATATTGGAAAATCTGCACCGCTTTTTACCTTGGAATGAGCCGTTTTAATCTGTTCGACAGTAAACATATTTGATTAAGATCTAAACAATATAACTCTCCAATATCTTATACCCACCATCCGTTTCAAGCTTAACCTCCTTAATCGTCGCAGGAATCAGCACGCAATCACCCATTTTTACATCTAAAGTCTCGTTGCCATAATGCAACGTGTACGATCCGGCTACGCATACATGAATCACGAAAGAATCAAAAGAATAATCACGAGCAACCGATTGAGTGAACTCTAAAATATTAGTTGTGAAATACGGACAGCTTACAACATGAACCGCTTCATTGGTTTTTTTATCGTATAGAGATTTATACTCATCATAAACCTCATAATCAAGCGCAGCTAAAGCTTCTTCGGTATGCAGTTCACGTTTATTGCCCTTATCATCGACACGGTCAAAGTCATAAATACGGTAGGTGATATCAGATGTCTGCTGAATCTCTGCAATTACAAGTCCTTTACCTATTGTATGAACCCGGCCTGCTGGTAGGAAGAAAACATCACCGGCTTTAACAGTTTCCTGGTTTAGAATCTCATCGAGTTTACCTGTATTAAGTTTCTCAATGTAAATTTCTTCGTTAACTTTTTGATTGAATCCTGCAATCAAAGTTGCTCCTTCATCTGCCTGAATAACATACCACATCTCGGTTTTTCCAAAAGAGTTGTGGCGTTTTTTTGCCAATTCATCATCAGGGTGAACCTGAATAGAAAGATCTTCATTGGCATCAATAAACTTGATCAGTAATGGGAATTCATTTCCGAAACGTTGGTAAACACTATTCCCAACCAATTCTCCTTTGTGTTTTTCCAAGAGTTCGGATAAACTTTCACCGGCAAGTTCCCGATTCGCTACAACCGAAACATCGGATTTTACACCTGATATTTCCCAGGTCTCACCACAGTTTGGAAGTGGCGAAAAGTCTTTTCCTAAATAAGTATGTATTTTCTGACCGCCCCAGATCTTGTCTTTAAAGATGGTCCGGAATTTTAATGGATAATTAATCATGATGCAAATTTGCTGGCAAATATAGCAATTGAGATCAAAAGCTAATTGAGTGCTGCGGCGATATCTTCATCGAAGGAAGTATCCAATCCAACTTTTTCCCATTCCTCAATTTCTTCTTCCATCGACAGAAGTTTGGCTCTTATGGCATCTATGGCAACCTTTCCAAGTGCTAGCCGCAAAGGCGGATTATCGCTATTTGTTGCTTTGATTATGGCTTTTGCAGCTTTAACCGGATCGCCTGGTTGATGACCGGAGTAGCCGTTAATAGTTGCAATTCGCGAACCTGCAGTGGACGCATAATCTTCAATCACTGTTGCAGAACGAACCGAAGAGTCGCCCGCCCAATTGGTGCGGAAGGGGCCGGGCTCTACAATGGTAACCTTAATATTAAGTGGCTCGACTTCTAAGGCAAGCGCTTCGCTAAATCCCTCTAGCGCAAATTTACTGGCATTATATAAACCTGCTCCGGGAACACCCTTGATTCCGGCCATAGAAGAGATTTGAATGATATGACCCGATCTGCGTTCACGCATATAAGGTAATAAGGCTTGAGTAAGTGCAAGTGCGCCAAAGAAATTGGTTTCCATTTGCTGCCTTGCTTCTTCTAAACTCACTTCTTCAATTGCACCGAATAGTCCGTACCCTGCGTTGTTTACTAAGATATCGATGTTTCCAAAGTTTAGAATAGCAGTATTTAACACTTTTTCGAAATGCGAAGGATGATTAACATCGAGCATTACCCCAAAAGTTTTTTCAGGAACAAGGGAATCGAAATCTGCAATCTGATCCTGCTTCCTTAACGTCCCGATAACAACATCTCCGCTAAGGGCAACTTCTTGTGCTAAGGCACGACCCAGCCCGCCCGAAACGCCTGTAATGAACCAAACTTTCTGTAATTTTTGCATATAAGAAAAGTGTTTTTGTTAAGAACACAAAATAAGGGAATTTGATTTGAAGGGGATAATGATAACCAGGTTTGATCATCATTTTTGATCGCCATTCGGCGATTAATCTTTTGCTTAGCTCTTAGAGCAGAGCCTGGCCTTAAGAAAACTTAATCTTGAAGGTAAGAGGAGTACGATATTATATAAATGTAACTGCGCTGAGTTTAACGTTTTTAAGATTTCCGTCAACATCAACCACATTTATCGGATTAACCCTAAAACAGCGATGATCTTCCTCTCCGATGAAATACTCCCCAAAACGTACTTTATCGCGCTTAATCTCTGCCCGATCCCAATCGGTAAGATTCTTAATCAGATGTTGTGAATCTGATTCAGATAATATTTTTTCCATGATTGTATTAAGTGTGCGATTTAAAAGAACAAATCGCGAGCCAGTATTAATAATTTATTTTCTAAATGTGATTACGTTGTGTGTAATATAAAAGTTGCGATATATTATTAAAAAAGCGAATCTAATTTGAAATACTTGATAAGGATTGTTTTTTCGTCGAATTGGTATGAAAGCCTTGCTAAAATCCGGGCAACGAGTGTGAAGTAAATTTGAGACAATTAAAAATTGTGATTATTCATGTGGCTTTCGTTTAAATAGGCCAATTCAGACTGATTTTCCGATAATTCGTTAAATAAATTTTCTTTGGAACAGTAATTGTATTTCACTCAGCACAAAAGAAAAATAATTATGAGCCTATTAAAATATTTAGTTTTTGGCGCAGCGGTAGCCGCTGGCGTTAACTATGCTACTAAGAAAAGAGAAGATGGCAGATCCATCATTGACGATCTATCTGAAAAAGCACCTGAGTGGATGGATAAAGCAAAACAGTATACTGATCAGTTGAAAGGTCAGTTCGGTCAGGCTACATCAAACTCACAAAGCACGAGCAATAGTTTTCAAACAGAAAACCCACCTTATTAATCGATTTTTGTAATCTGAAACAGCCTGGAAATTTATTTCCGGGCTTTTCTGTTTTAGGAACCAGGGGCAACCATTATTTTTTTG
>JANMZB010000683.1:0-6992 GCA_031382725.1 Sphingobacteriaceae bacterium
TTTAAAAATGAGATAAATTTATCAGCACCCCCCGAAGTGGGATTCCTTTTCATTACCGTGGGAGTGAAATCGCGGGTTCTATCGACATTGATTACACCAACCAGGATAAGTTCAGGCACAAACCCTACACTTTTTGCGTAAGCGTGAATCTGTGAGAATATTTTCAAATTCCATTCTCCATCGAGGAGGTAAGCAACATCGTATTTTTTATTCGATTCTGGTTTATAATCAGGTGGGAGAATGACTTCTAATAGCCTCTTTTCTTTTAAAACTTCAGAATAAAGGGAATCGGATTTGCCTTGAGCGTTTGCAAAGTTGGCAAGGCTTAGAAGGAGAAGGAGGGTGAAAAGGTGTTTCATGAATGGTTTATTCGGTTCTTAAGCTTTTAATCGGGTTAGCTCTTGCCGCCTTTACCGCATGAAAACTAATGGTTATCAATGCCAAAAGCATGGCTAAAATCCCTGTTAAGATAAAAATTGTAACCGGTATATTTATTCGATAGGTGAAATTCTCGAGCCATTTGTGGGCAGCATACCACGATATAGGGAATGCAAAGAGGAAAGCAATGGCAATAAGCTTTAAAAAATCGGCTGAAAGAAGCATCACAATTTGTTGTACCGATGCACCTATCACTTTTCGAATGCCTATCTCTTTTGTTTTCTGGTTGATGATGTAAATCACCAATCCTAACAGGCCAAGGCAGCTTATAAAAATGGCCAGCCCTGCCGACCAGCTCAGTAAGCGTGAGACCTTCCTTTCGTACTCATAATAGTTCTTTATCGTTTCATCCTGGAAACTGTATTCAAATTCATCTTCAGGGTACACCTCTTTAAAAGCATTTTCTATTTTTTTGATTGCGGATTGCCATGAATCGGAACCTGCATTCAGGGCGATATTGAACGTTCGGTGGTTTGTTGGCCAACTTCCAATAGCTAAGGGCTTAATCGCATTATGCAGCGATTGCTGATGGAAATCGGCAATTACTCCAACCACAGGAACCTTTCGGCCATCATACTCTACTACTTTTCCCAGAGCTTCGTGTGGGTTCTTAAAGCCCAATGACTTAGAATATGCTTCGTTTATCACAAACTGGGTTATTGAATCACTTTGTATTACGTTCCTTCCAGTAAGTAAATTCAATTGATACATTTTGAGGTAATTTGTATCAGCCATTTTTAGCTGTACATGTGTTTCTATCTCATTCTTGCCCTGCCTGTATTTCATCGTGCTCGACCATGTTCCGGTAGCGGCAACAGGATTATTGGATAGGCTAACGGCAGCTACTTCGGGAATAGCAAGAAGCTTATTCTTCAAAGCAGACCGGTGGCTGGCAACCGTATCGTTAAAATTAGTTTGAAAGTGAATGATGGCGTCTTTTTTAAAACCTAAGTCTTTATTGAGCATATAGCTTATTTGATTGCTTACCATCAGCGTAGCCATAATAAACACCTGGGCAATTACGAATTGCGACACAATCAGAAACTTACGTATCCGGGCGGTACCCGTTTTCCCATTTGTACTTACCGCCTGATTTTTTAATACAATTACCGGATTATATCTGGAAAGGATAAAGGCGGGATAAAGCCCTGCTAAAAGGCTCACTCCAATGCTAAGTATTAATAGGAAGATGATAATTTCAGGGCGCTGTATAATGGTAGCGTTTATACCTTCCGGGATAAAATCGGCCAATACTTTTAATACAAAAGGAACCAGAGCAACAGACAAAATAGTCGCCAGCAATGTGAGTAGAAAAGTTTCGTTCAGGAATTGAAGGATGATTTGCAGTTTAGAGCCACCCATTGTTTTCCGAACGCCAATTTCTTTGGCTCGTTGTAAAGACTTCGCGGTAGTAAGATTTATAAAATTGATGCAGGCTAGGGATAACAAAAAAGCGGCAACAGCAAGCAAGCCGTTCAAAGACGATTTGCTTCCTAAAGGGTTGTCGAAATAGGTTCCATACTTGCTGTTGAAGTGAATGTCATCTAAAGGTTGAAGAAGGCTGGGTACAGTGGTACTCTCAGCAGGTTGAGGCTTATGGTGTTTTACGTACAAACTGGCTAACTGCTTTTGTATCTGTTCGGGTGTACTCTGCGGCGCAAGTTTAATAAGCAACTGGTAAGAAGAGTTGGCTCCATCCCAATCATTGAGGTCGGCGGGCTTTACGATGAATTTTTCCTGGGTACTTGTGGAAACGAAGGTGTTAAACGTGAAATCGGTATTCTCAGTAATGTCTTTTACAATGCCTGTAACTGTAGTGCGGATAGTGTCATTAAAGATTAATTCTCTTCCGATAATTTGTTCATAGCTCAATTGAGGAAAGTAAGCCTTTGCCTTTGTTTCGGTCAAAACGACCTGAGACGGTTCATTCAAAGACGTTTCCGGAGAGCCAGCAAGCCAGGTATACTGAAATAGGTTAAAGTAATTTTCATCAGCAAAAATGATATTCTTCTGCCCTTTAAACTTCTGTTCCCGACCGCCATCCAGAGCTACATTTACTTTAACTCCAGCATCCCAAAGCGTGAATGCTGCAACTTCTGAAAGGCCTGTAAACTCACTTCGTACAGCCTTTCCCATTGGATAGGAGACTCCAGAATTGTAAAACGACTCTCCCGAGAAGGTAAACTTTGAGACTACCCGATAAATCCGGTCGCCATCTTTATGAAACTTATCAAAGCTAAAATGATGTTGCACCAGAAGGTAAATAACCAGCGAGGCACTGATGCCAATAGACAGGCTTAAAATATTAATCAAAGAAAAGCCCTTGTTGCGCCAGATATTCCGAAAGGCAATGGTTAAAAAGTTCTTAAGCATGGGGTTATTCAGCTCTTAAATTTTTAACTGGATTCACACTCGCAGTTTTAACCGTTTGTATGCTTATTGTTATTAGTGCAAGGCATAAAACGAAAAGTGCTGGCAAGACGAACATCCATATGCTTAAATTAATTCTGAAAGCATAGTCGGAAAGCCAGCGGCCCAATAGGAAGTAAGTTATAGGAGCTGCAATTAGAAAGGAAACAAGAATTGGTTTTATAAAGTCTTTGGTAAGCAGCAATAAAATATTAAAAGTTCCCGCACCCGAGATTTTACGGATGCTAATCTCTTTCGTGCGTTTAGTAGTTACGAAAGAGACTAACCCAAATAAACCCAGCGACGCTACTATTATGGCCAGTACTGAAAAAAGAGTGAACGTTCTTCCAAATTGCTCATCTGCCTCATACTGTTTTTGAAAATGCTCGTTAAGAAAGAAGTAATCAAATGGATTTCCGGGAAAAAAGCTTGCCCATTTATTTTCTGTTAGTCGGATAAATCTATTCAGGTCCTGTCTGCCAGCCTGAATTTTTATGGAGTAATAACCACTGTTTTCTGGTTGAAGTCTAAAAATGTTTGCATCGTAGGCTTGTTTTAAAGATTCTTGGTGATAATTTTTCACCACACCAATAATAGTATATTCGTTCCCCCAAAAGTCTATCTTTTTATTTAATGCATCTTTCGGATCGTTGTAACCAAGTAATTTAACGGCTGCTTCGTTAAATAATACAGCTTGGGGATCTGTACCATATTGTTCAGAAAAATTTCTTCCTTTTACAATGGTTAAGCCATAAAAATCAACGTAATCATAATCGATACCCTGAATTCTATATTGTTTTTCGGTTGTGGTGCCTGCACCAACAACTTTAATCCCGCCCGCATTCCATTCAATTTTTTGTCCCGGAACGCTGGATGATGTAGTTACGCCGGTGATACCTGTAACGTTAAGCAACTCCTTTTTGAAAGACTTAAATTTGCTCGAATAAGAAGAATCTCTCACCGCGGGACCATTTAGTACTAAAGTTTGTTCGATATCTACCCCCAAATCCTGGTTTTGCATAAAATCTAGTTGTCGATAAACACTAAAGGTTCCAACCATTAGTGCCACTGAAGCGCCAAATTGTATAACCACCAGCGATTGACGCAACCAAGCTCCATGATTGTTTTTTCCAAAATTCCCTTTAAGGACTTCTATAGGTCGGAAAGCTGAGAGCACGAAAGCAGGGTACAAGCCCGATAAAATAGTACCTATAACGAAAATCGAGATGAGGCCGATCCATAGATTAACATCTGTAAGCAAAGTGAAACTAATTTCCTTTCCAATAAACGAGTTAAATAATGGCAAGCATGAGGCAAGAATAATAAAAGCAAAAACTACTGCAATAAAGTTAATCAGCAAAGATTCCAGCATAAACTGGCTAATCAACTGTAAGCGGAAAGAACCAACAACTTTACGAATGCCAACCTCTTTTGCCCGCTCCACTGCCCTTGCAGTAGATAGATTAATATAATTTATCCAAGCTATTATGATGATAAATATTGCGACTATAAGTAAGAAGTTCACCGATTGTCCGTTGCCATTTACTTCTGCTTCTAACATATAATTAGAATCGAGATGGATCTTTCTTATAGGCTGAAGGTTTAATTCAATTCTTTCATTGCGTTCTTTCATAATAGCCCCTCTCTTATCCTTTATGAGTTGAGCTATCTTTCTCTCGAATATCTCAGGGTCTGTGCCCGGCCGAAGTAGCAAATAGGTGTAATAGCCGTCAGAATTCCACAAGTCTTCTTCCCATGCATTATCAAAGAGTTTATTAAACTTTATGATCGTGGCGAAGGAGAATAAAAGCTCAAATTTTAAATGAGAATTTACGGGGACATCGCCTATAACTGCTGTGATCTTAAACTTGTCTCTGCTATTATAGCTAATAAGTTTTCCAATAGGGTTCTCTTTTCCAAAATAGCGTTTTGCAACACTTTGTGTAATTACAGCTGTAAAAGGCTCAGCCAATGATCCCTTCAATTGCCCCTGCAGCACTTTATGAGAAAACATGGAAAGAAACGATTCATTGGCAGCAAACACTTTTTCTTCCCTAAACTCTTTATCGTTGTAGGAAACAGTTCCTCCAGTTTGTTGAAGCCGTGCAAATGATTCGATTTCAGGAAGGCCATCTATTAATGATGGGCCAATTGCAGCTGCCCCTGCGGCCCACTGGGAGCCTAGCTTTCCGTCATTATACCGATCCTGTTGAACTCTGTAGATTCTATCGGCGTTTTTGTGATAGTCGTCGTAGCTCCATTCAAATCGTACATACTGGAGTATTAGCAAGCATGCCGCTATCCCAATTGCAAGGCCAAAAATGTTGACCAGAGAAAAAACTTTGTGTTTAAAAAGGTTTCGTATCGCTGTTTTTAGGTAGTTTTTATACATGATTCTTTTAAGATTATCCGATAACGACTCCTAATTAAAATTAACCGATATTCTCCCGCCTGAGGTACGCACATCTACCGGTACTCCACCACCATTAAATGTTCCTTTAATAAAATCATCTTCTTTTGTGCCGCTGAAATTATTTAGGGTGTTCACTTTTATTTTGGAAGCTTTTAAATTTAAATTGAGTCCCTGTTTATCAGGTATCTGAAGGTCGATGCTTCCGCTGGATGTTGAAAGTTTAATATACTTTCCTAAACTCGTCGACTCAACATCAATACTACCTCCGCTGGTTGATGCATCAATGCTACATTTCATGTCTAGTAAGTTTATGACACCACCCGCGGTATGGGTGCTAAATTCTCCGCTAATGTTTGTTGCATGAATAGAACCGCCGCTTGTGCGAGATTCGATATTACCGGAAAGATTAGTAAAACTTAATGAACCGCCGGAAGTAAGGAGTTTTATATTTCCTTTACAGTTTGTCGCCTTAATACTTCCGCCGCTTGTTTTTAGGTTGATATCATTATCTGAATTTGCTACCCGAATGCTTCCGCCTGAAGTTTTACCAACAATTTTGCCGCTTAATTTTTCCAGATCCAGGCTTCCGCCGCTAGTACTGAAGTTCTGGCTTCCTCTTAGGTTTGATAGATGAATACTTCCGCCACTTGTATGCAGGTCGGTAGAAACGTCGGAACGAACAAAAAATTTGAAGGAAATATTGAGGCTCCGTTTCCAATCCAGGTTTCCGGATTTTTGTTTTGCTACAGCCTCTAATTGATTGTTTGAAACGGAGATATTTAAATCATAATCCTCTCTCATTCTTCTTTGAATGTCTTCCTTAGAAAGTGAAAGATTGTTTTTGACGTTGTTGGCATGCACATATACTTCAAGTCTTGTATCACCTGTACTTGCGCCGCTCACTTCGATGCTGCCGCCGGAGGTTCTCGCATAAATATTTTCAAGAGATTCTTTTGAAAATGATTTGGTTAAGAAAAGGTCTTTAGTGGATTGTGCTGTGGAAAGAAAACCAGAAGTTAAAGCAATAAAAAGGGTTAGAATTATTTTCATGTGTTTGAGTTTTTCTTTTTTGATCATAGGATGACTGAACCAGGGTTGTCGATACCCTGGTACGTTCAAGTCATCCAATAACTTACAAGTTCTTTACACTTAAATCTTGTGCCAGATTCATAACATTCACATAATAAGATAATTATGGTCTAAATAAATATCCTACTGTTCAATATCGAACAGCTTTTTGCACGTTCGCGGTCACTTGCTCTGGTCTGGCTTAGGATGATATAACAGTTCTGATGGAATCTCTATTGGCTCCTTTTCCCCCGGAACTAAATATCTAAGGCGGAGATCTGCACCACCACCTTTTTGAAAGTATTCTAGGCTTACAGGATACAAACCTTTTTTTAGCGGTATCAGAAACGAGTGCGGCGACTCAGAACCGTGAAGCCCATCGTGATTAATTAACAGTTTGTCTTTTAGAAACAGCTTAACCCCATCATCTGAGGAAACTAAAAGCATGTAATATCCATCTTTCTTTATTTCAAGCATGCCTTCGAAAAGAAGGGCATAGTTATTTTTAGATGGTAGTTTGCTGAGTTTAAAATCATCATCGGCGATGAGGTTGTCTCAAAAAGGCAGCCTCTTTGTATATCAAAAAAGCTCTTTTTAAAGGGCTTTTTGATATAAATATTTGTCATATATTATTGATTTTCATATATTTAAGTGTAAATCAGTA
>JANMZB010000799.1:0-1864 GCA_031382725.1 Sphingobacteriaceae bacterium
GGTCAAACTTTATACAAGCACTTACCGAACTAAAAGAACCAGGAGACCGGCTTAACAGGGAACCGGATCACTGAAGACACTACGAACAGCAACGTAACGGGTAAAGTAAATACCGTACGGCTGTTATCGATTCGGGGAAAAGTACAAGTAATAGTCGATCGCCGTTTACATCTACAGCACGACAGTACTTAATCGTAAAGAAGCAACGAAGAATACCGGCCATCGGTTGATTGTTCATTACGTAAACCGATAAAATACACGTCAATTGTGACTGTTGTAACAAGAAAAACCCTTCGAGAACGCTAACAGCAACAATCAAAGCTGTTTTAAAGACGTTTCCGACAAAAATAACGATCACGTAGCAGCAAGCGTACAAGAACTACCAACAAAGAGTTTTTACATGGAACCTGACGCACCACCAGTAATAAACATACAAGGAGAACAATATTTTGCGCACGAACTCTGTATCTACTTACGAAGGATACTGTTTGGCTACAAGGCACTAAACGAACTGACTTATTTAGACAGAGATAAAGTGGACAAGGTTCTCGGAGTAAGAAAACTACCAAAGCCTACAGAGAGACAAGAAAAACTTCCTTTCTGCCGAAGTTCCACCAAGCCGTGTCGTAGAAACCTACTGGAACGTGCTCCTGATTCTATACTGGAACATTGTGCGTGTCCATCCCGCACGTGTCAACACTACTACCACCTACAAGATACGGTTCAGTTCCTAGAAGAGATCACGTACCTTCCACTAAACTACGTACATCAGCCACAGCCAGACCCGTTTCCATATATTCATCGTGTACGAGATACCCGAGTACCAACAAGACGTCAAATAGTACACAGTTTCGAACGCAACCTCATACGACACCAAGTAGACGAAGTGGGTAGAGAGATACACGAAGGCTGGCACGATCAAGAGTACCGAGACCTCGATAAATATTACGACAGCGACGGAATCCTACTGACTCCCCTTACTTTGGACGAGTCACTGACAAAGTTTTTCGCTCGTTTAGACTGGCTGTCAAGACGTGACGAAAAGACACATCTAAAAGTACTGAGCGTTACTTATAACCTACTACTGGCCTGCGGTGGATCGACTGAAGATTTATTACATCAACATATTAAGAAAGAGTACCTGGTTACAGTAGACGACTGTACAGTTCGAGAGCACGAATACTGGCAAGTCCGTACAATTCTCACTCAGGCACCGAAAACACTGGTATCAGATCGCTACCCGTACCATTATAGTAAGGATTATAACCGCCTCTTACATCCATACGAAGTTGGTACTATACCAACGATAAGTCAACCACATCAATTCAGAGGCGATCCAGTAGTTGTACTAGGATTACTACCAGGAATACATAATCAATTAATATCCGGTTAGTTACTGTACGTTAAAGTACCGAGTATTAATAATACTCAGTCAATTAAGTTAAATTTAAATTAAACACTACGTAAAAACCCTCGCACCGGACTTTTAATAAAGAACAAAGACCTGATAACATGTCAGAAGACAACAGTGGTTTCCTTCAGGTCAAATCTGTTTGGTTCTCAGGAAAACATGTTGACTATGAAAGATGGGCATTTAAATTCTTAATGCTGGTGGCACAAGTTAAAGGTTTTAAAACTATTTTATTGGGAACTGAAACAGCACCCAAATCAACTGAGGTTTTAGGAGATTCTAAGGACCCTGTTGACAAAGAAAAGCACAGATTGCGCAAAGCAAATGATAATGCAAATACATATCTATCTCTGGCATTTAATCATAATTATGATGTGAGTTTTAGTGCTCTTTTTACAACTCAGATGGAGATGCATACCAGGCATGGGAAAATCTAAAAACGATCTACAAACC
>JANMZB010000820.1:0-6708 GCA_031382725.1 Sphingobacteriaceae bacterium
TATCAGGCTTACATAGATTACTGGCACCTGTACCTATAACTAGTACTAATCCAAAATTTTGCTCAATTTCTTGTTTTGCTTTTTGGGCCTTTTCTGGGTCAAAAAAGTCTTCAATGTTTAAGCGTGTGAGATAGCCAAAAATAGGATCATCCGTTACTTCCGGATAGACCATTTTATCAATCTCGTTCGAAGATTTAAACACATCTTCAGATTTAAATAAAATAGTTTCCGGCCATAAACTTTTCAAATGTGTCAGGATCTCGGTTTGATTAACGCCCGTGTAACACTCAAAGGCTATAATTACTTTTTCTTTTCTGTAAGTGCCAACAGCCTTGGCTAAAACACTTTTAATACTTTCCCATCCCGACCAAGCTTCTTGCTTAATCCCCGGAACAGAAATGATAGGTCTTTTTTCGTAATTTGACTTTACTTGATGTTTGGCCATCTTTATTTAACAAGGCTTTGAGCTAATATCAGATTTGGCTTCCCATCTACTTCAATTAAACGGGCAGAGAATCCGTTCTTGAAAATCTCTTCGTAATCATGGCCTGCATCCGATGGCCATGTAGCACCGAAAGAAAGTACTGTTTTGCCCGTGTTTGCCACCCGATGAGCAGTATGCGCAGGGATGTAATGAAGACTTCCTGGTTTAATAATTTCGGCACGGCAATTCCGCTTGCGATCCATCAATAATAACATACCCTCACCTTCAATACCCCAGTAATACTCACCACGATCAGATTTTGCATGAAAATGCCCTTTAGTGAAAATATATTCATCTCCTATTTTACCCGGATTTATTCGGGTGATTCCAAAAAATAACCCTCCTTGTGTCCCTTCTGATACTGGAAAATAAGCATCCACTTCATACAAGATTGTGTCGGGTGGTAAGGCTGCAAGAGCTTCTTCGTGCCGGTACAACCCTTTTAAATCTTCTACACGAGTGTTTTTATGTACCACGTTATCACCCTTTAATTCATCTTTCAGAAATTGTATAGAAGCCGATACTACCATTTATACTCGTCTATGTTGTAAACTTTTATTCTATAGCCCCCGTAGATAATACCAGATGATAATATTCTGTATTAACAAGAGAACCCAGATTTATATTGGGCATGATAAGAGCGCATTATGAATGTATTTTTCAAATTTAGGTAGAAGCTTTATCGAAAGTATTAGCATAGTTTTCTCTTTTATATGGTATTTTAGCAGGAGATAAGTAGATGGAGCCTTTATATCAACATATATATTTACCAGCCCAAGAATCTTATAATCTTATCTATGTAAATCGGCCACACTTTATAGTTCCATGGCATTTTCATCCGGAAATTGAGATTATGCTTGTACTTGAGGGAGAAGGTACACGAATTGTTGGTGATAGTATTGAAAATTATAGTTGTGGCGACCTTGTAATAGTGGGTTCGGCTGTGCCTCATTGTTGGAAAAGTGGATACGTTCATTATCAATCGCCCGAATTACTTCGTGCCAGAGCCCATGTTATTTTGTTTAGGGAAGATAGCTTTGGAAAGAATTTTTTTGATTACCCGGAATTCCAATGCATAAAAGACCTTATTAAAAAAGCCGAAAAGGGATTGAAATTTACGGGAAAAACCAAGGTATCTGTCTCAGAAAAAGTTTGTAAAGCTTACTATTTACACGGCTTAGAACGGTTTATTTCTTTTCTCAATATTCTAAAAGAGATGGCAGAAAGCGAAGAGTATGAAACCCTGTTAAATCAGCCAAATCATTCTTCAAATTGTGGAGCTGATATGCAGCGAATCAATTTGGTATTAGATTATATGCTTAAGAATTTCATGAATCAAATAAGACTGGAAGATGTTTCTTCACTGGCATGTATGTCGCCTACATCATTTTGCAGGTATTTTAAAGCCCGGACAAATAAAACATTTGGAAGATTTTTAAATGAAATACGCATTGAACATGCCAAAAAGTTACTAATTGCAACAGAGTATAATATAGATAAAATTTGTTTTGAAAGTGGTTTTTTGAACCTTCCAAATTTCTATGAGCAGTTTAAAAAGGTTACAAAATATACTCCGGGAGGGTATAAAAAGCAGAAAGTTAAAATGATATCCGAATTTCCTCTTATAGTTAATCGTTAATACTAAGCTGATTTGTTTTTTGGCTATCAGAAATGGTGGTATGTTTTCTGATTGAATAAAGTCAATACATTACATAAAACCCCAGGAATAGCATTCTATATTCCCGGGGTTAATAACAGACATCTTAAGCTAAGAAATTTAAATTTATTTTACTTCAAATTTATTTGCAGTAGTTACCCGTTCCCAATTATCTGTTCTAAAGGGTACTGCGGGTAACCCTTCTTTGTTGAAAAGGTTGTTTTCGCTTATCTCATCATACCATCCAAAACGTACCGCTACCGGGGCGGGTACATCATCCGCATAAACAATTACTTTATCGCCCTTGATATAAGCTTTTGCATAGCAATATTTCTGATCTGCGCCAGAAATTTCAAAGCCTTTTAAATAACCATATTTATCTTTTGTCATTAATCCTGAACCGATACCAGACAAAGAAATAATGACTTTGTTGCCTTCTGTTTTCATCGACTGATACATTGGCCCGCCGCCAACCACGTTCTTTTGGTATGTATCTTTTAGTGCTGCAAGAGCAAGGCGCAAACCTACATCCTGCTTGTTGCGTGGATGGATGTCTTTAGCTTCGCCAACATCCGAAGTAACGGCCATGCCTGTATTTGGAAGTGATAATGTGAGCGTTTGCGCTTCACGCAGTTCTGCCCATTGGTAGCCTGATTTTTTATTGGTGCTTCCGCCTGCATCAAAACTGGCCAGCTGTACAAAGTAAAAAGGAAAATCACCTTGTTTCCACTGCTTGCGCCAGTCGTTTATCATAAGAGGGAAAGCTTTTCGGTATTGCCATGCGCGGCCTGCATTAGACTCTCCCTGGTACCATATTGCTCCCTGTATTGCATAAGGAATTAGCGGGTGTAACATGGCATTGTATAATAGAGAAGGATATTCATTAGGATTAAGGTTTAAAGCCAAAACAACTTCGTTAATCGATTCAAATTTGTACTGCCATTCGCCCGCTAAAGATTGAACCTTACTGCCTATCGTAATTTGCATTGGTGAGTCTCCGTGAAATCCGCCGCCGCCACCGGTGTCATTTATGCGAACCGCTACAATATTAATTCCGGCCTTAAGAATTCCGGCAGGAACCGTATACTTTCTGGTTGTATTATATCCATCGGTGGCACCAACTTTAACTCCATTAATATAGGTAATGTCGCTATCGTCAATTTTTGCGAGTTCAATTACTGCGCCGCTGCCAGCATTATCTGAATCTACATTAAATGATTTTCTGAACAGTAATACGCCATCTACGCCATTTAAACCCTGACCTTCCCATAGTCCGGGCGAATTAAGTTTACTCCATTTACTGTCGTCAAAGGCCGGTTGATTCCATGTACTCAATAAATTTTTTGGCAATAATTCAGTTTGCCATTTTTGCATATCTACCTTAAGCTTGGCCGATTTAATCTTCGTCAACGAGTCGATATTTACTAAAGGCACAGAAGCGATCATACTTTTAAACTCGTCGCTGCCTTGAAATGCTTCGCGGCTGGTCCATGTTTCAACATGTGTACCGCCCCAGGAAGTATTTATTAAGCCGATGGGAACTTTTAATTCCTGATACAATTTTCTGGCAAAGAAATAAGCTACAGCCGAAAAGCTTCCTGCATTTTGTGGATTTGCAACTTTCCATGAAACCCCTCTAACGTCTTTTAAAGGGACACTGCTTGCCGCTTTTGAAACTTCGAAATGTCTAATTTGAGGATAGTTTGCATCAGCTATTTCCTGCGCCGCATTATTTGAAACGCTTAAAGGCCATTCCATATTTGATTGACCGCTGCAAACCCAAACTTCTCCAATCAACACATTCGAGAAAGTAATTGTATTATTTCCTTTTACGGTTAAAGAAAAAGGACCGCCTGCGTTTTCAGGTGCGAGCTTAACCATCCAGTTCCCGCTTTTATCAGCCTTAGCCGTTTTCTTTTGCTTATTGAGCGACACCACGACGGTTTCGCCTGGCTTGGCCCAACCCCAAACCGGAATTTGCTTGTTTCGCTGAAGTACCATATCGCTGCCAAAAATGCGTGGCATGCTTACATTGGCATAGGCGCCAACAAATAAAAACAACAAGATGAGAACGGAGTAGAGCTTCTTCATAATCGGTTATAATATATTAGTGTGTGTAATTGGTCTTGAACCTCAATATTACCATAATTTTTTAAGTTATAAAAGCGCATTGGCTCAGTACTTTGTCTGTACAGAGCTTAGGTTAAAATAATATTTAAGTACTTTTGCGCCATAACAACCATGGATTTTTTACACACTATTTTAGGCGACGACATACAGGCGGGCCTGCTGATTATTCTAAACCTCATTGTAATTGAAAGTTTGCTTTCGGTCGATAATGCCGCTGTCCTCGCAACTATGGTGCTTGATCTCCCAAAAGAGCAGCGTGATAGAGCATTAAAATATGGAATTATAGGCGCTTACGTATTCCGCGGAATTTGCTTATTTCTCGCCGGATGGCTGGTAAAAGTGTGGTTTCTAAAGCCACTTGGAGGTTTTTACCTTTTATACCTGGCTTACGATTATTTCAAAGGGAAGGCGGGGAAAGATAGCGAGGAAGAAGCAGTTGATAAAAATAAAAGTTGGTTATATCGTTCAACGGTTGGTGTTGTCGGTACTTTTTGGTCTACTGTAGCCTTGGTCGAAGTAATGGACTTAGCTTTTTCAATAGATAACGTATTTGCCGCAGTTGCTTTTACCGACCACATGCCATTAATTTATATCGGGGTTTTCATTGGTATTCTAGCGATGCGGTTTGTTGCGCAATCTTTTGTGCGACTGATGGAACGTTTTCCATTCCTGGAGACGATTGCTTTCCTGGTAATCGGGATACTTGGCCTTAAGCTTGTGTCTTCAGTTTTCTCGCACTATAATCCAGATTCTGCTTTTGGGCGGTATTTAGATGGAGAAGAACTGGATTTAATCGTTTCGTTGCTCACTGTGTTGATATTTGTGATACCTATTATTACATCATATTTCTTTAATTTTCCAAAGAAGGTAAGTGGAGAAGAGGCGGACGTGGCTCATGCTGCCGAGGGTGTTTTGGAGAATCAGGATGAATTGATGTTTGGGGATGATGAAGTGGAGGCGAAGGATAAGTAGGTGATTGCTTCTTAGCTGTCGCCGGAGACTGTTGAGTTACCCCTGAACCCGTCGAAGGGTAGACCCGAGAATTCGCTTCATGCTTCGACGGGCTCCGCATGACGCTTTTCTAAAACGCGTTGTCTTCCCGGATTTATTTCGGGATCTCGCACTAGAAATAATAGGTATGTGTGAGATGCTGAAACGAGTTCAGCATGACATAAAACCAAAATATTCGTCATTTTATATTGGGTTTTATGAAATAAATTAGTCCTCAGAATGACTCAAGACGGTAATCGTAAATTATTAACCTATCCATGATAAAAAATTTTCTTAATGTACTCTTTGTAATCGTTACGCTCTCTGCATTCGCCCAAGAGCAAAAGGCACCTGCTTATCCTTTAATAACCCACGATCCATATTTGAGTATCTGGTCCACAAGTGATAAATTAAATGCTTCGCCCACCAAGCACTGGACGGGTTCAAGCCATTCCTTGCTCGGTTTAATCAAGGTTGATGGTAAAACCTATCGCTTTATGGGCGAAGAAGAATTTCCTTACAAAACGGTCGTTCCGGCAGCAGACGACACTCCTTACTTCCCAACTCGTTATACCGGAAAATATACTGAATCAACACCTTCAGAAAACTGGATGAGCCCGGATTTTGATGATAGCAGATGGCAAACCGGCGCCGCGCCTTTTGGAAACACCCCGGAGGCTAAAACTCAATGGAACATGAAGGACATCTGGATTAGAAGGACGTTCGAACTTAGAAATCTAAATTGGGATAAATTATTACTCAAAGTTAAGTTTGATGATAATGTTGATGTGTACCTAAACGGGGAACGTGTTTATGAGAAAAAAGGTTGGACCAACAAATTTTTGTATAGCAAAATTGAAGACTCCATCAAAAAGAAATTAAAGGCAGGTGTAAATCTACTCGCCATACATTGCGAAAATACCAAGGGAGGAGCATGGCTGGATGCAGGTATTGTTAGTGAACAAGCGCCCAAAGAACGCAATATCGCTCTGGCACAGCAACAAAGCTTGAATTTATCCGCAACGCAAACCTCTTACGAGTTCAAATGTGGAGGGATAGATTTGAGTGTGACATTCACTTCACCATTGCTCATGAAGGATCTTGCTTTGTTGTCCCGGCCCGTTTCATATATTTCTTACCGGGTAAAATCAAATGATAGAGCCTCCCACGCTGTTCAAATATACCTTGGAGTTTCTACAAGCATGGCTGTTAATCATCTCTCGCAAAGAGTATCTGCAAACGAATATAGTTTTAGCGACCTTTCAATTCTAAATGCGGGTAGTAACGAGCAGGGCGTGTTAAAGAAGAAGGGAGACGATCTTCGGATAGATTGGGGATATTTATACGTAGCTGCACCAAAATCAACATCTCGTCAATATATCACCCCCGAAGCTTATGCAGTCGATTCATTTATAGGCAACATCCAATGGAAAAAATAATTTATTAG
>JANMZB010000826.1:0-1072 GCA_031382725.1 Sphingobacteriaceae bacterium
GTCAGTTACAATATGTGTTTGAGACATAATACATACTTGGGAGAAAGTTTCATCGAATTTAGATTGAAAGCTAATGCTATTCTAATACGAATACATATCTTTTAAGGCCAATCATTGTTATAAATATGTGTGGCAATACCATTAACATGCAACATCTATATGTACAATTTGTATAATAAATTGTTATAATTTCATGAGGTAATGAGTTGTTGAGACATGATGTATTCATGTAAGAAACTTTAAATGAATATGGATGGAAAGTAGATGTGAATCTAATACAAATTCATATCTCTAAGGTGGAATCATTGTTATTATTTAGTGTGGAAACACAATATACAAGTAACATTGATGTGTATATTATGTAGAATACACAACATATTTTCAGTTATAATATGTGTTTGAGACATGATACATACTAGGGAGAATACTTCAACGAATTTAGATGGATCTATATGTACATTTTGTATAATACATACTATATTTTCAGACATAAACTGTTGTTCAGACATTATATGTGCATGAAAGAAATTTTCAATGAATATGGATGGAAAGTAAATGTGATTCTTATACGAATACATATCATTAAAGTGGAATCATTGTTATTATTCAGTGTAAAAACACAATTTACATTCAACATTGATGTGTATATTGTGTAGAATACACAACATATTTTCAGTTGTAAAATGTATTACAGACATAATACATACTTGGGAGAAAGCTTCATCGAATTTAGATTGAAAGCTAATGCTATTCTAATAAGAATACATATCTTTTAAGCCCAATCATTGTTATAAATATGGGTGGCAATACCATTAACATGCAACATCTATATGTACATTTTGTATAATACATACTATATTTTCAGACATAAAGTGTTGTTGAGACATGATTTGTGCAGGTATTATAACTGAAAATATAGTGTTTGTTTTTAATAATATACACTTATTACATGTAAATGGTATTTCTACACGTAAGAATAACAATGATTCATTTTTAAAGATATGTATTTGTATTAAAATACCTTACCCGTACTGTAGTATTTACTGTACCATGGTACATGGTAGCTGAGTCA
>JANMZB010000859.1:0-1127 GCA_031382725.1 Sphingobacteriaceae bacterium
CCGAACGCCGGAACGCCAGAGAAACTATAAGTACCGGACTTAACGTAGGGGTCAGGAAAAAAGATAAATGGATGTTTGGCCGACGTACGAGACACGGCTAGAGACCGAATCATTGGCTACAGGGAGAAACCATGCGACACAAAATTATGTCCGTGCCGGAAAAGAATACAACCATAGTACCCCAAGCAAACCGGACCGCGGATATCCTCCACACCAGCCCACACAGACTATTACAATCACCATCGACGATACAGCACAAGGTCCGAGTACAACAAACAGCAACCATGACTGATCAGCCAATCGATCCCAACGACATGGAGAGACCGAATGTATATTACGGTCTCATAACTCCGATCAACAACTGGCCTCTAGTAATGAACCTTGCCGCGCACGGAAGACAAAATATGTTCCCCCCAGGAGATCAGGTATGCATATTATTGTCGCCGCGTACGACAGAAGAACCATTTGAGCCATGGCAACCGATCCATGGGACGGTTACCAGTATACTACCGCTCCGGACCACCGCCAATATCAAGATACACGAATACGGGGAGGCCGGATGGACGCATCGAACAGTGGTTGCGAGATACGATGAGATGCTGAACGTGTCACGTACACCGGTGTCCGAGACCGCAGAAACAATTGCCCGGATAGCCGAGCTACGATCCAAACTATTACACGTTGACAAGTGCCAAGAGATTAATACTCCCAAGACATGGATATCTTCGGATCGGTTAAAAGAGGGGCCAATGAATGCGGACGTAAATGAGATTAGGACACACATGCTCAAAACGGTAGAATTGAAGAAAGGACTCCAAGAATCCATGACCAGGACCAATCAAGGGATCACACGATCGATGCGGGCAGAAATACTGCAGACAAACATACATGCGTTGGCAACGTCGAAGGGAGTCGGACCAAATCCCGGGAAGATCGGGGATACCACACTCCACCTGATGCAACTATCAGACGGAACGAACCTGCGATCCCCCAACGTACTCCCTTCCTTCGTAAAGGAGGCAGTGAACCAGATCAAGAATAAAGTGTATACAACTAAGAAACCGGAAGAAGTCATGGAGACCTTAACAATTCTTGCCGCAGCACTCATCCTACCAGAAGCCGAGATA
>JANMZB010000866.1:0-1193 GCA_031382725.1 Sphingobacteriaceae bacterium
AGCCGGATATCAAAAGCCGCGTTACCGTACGGCTGTATAAAATATTGGAAAGTTGACACAACACATTCCAATGTTCTGATATGATATATTGAATACATACCATTTTTAGGTACAATGTTTACCCTTTTTAAGAATCATCATAACTTCGGATCTAAATGCCGGATTATCGCAATTCCAACGACAAATATCTTCGACGGACATCATCACATGCATTTGCACGGTCCAAGCATTGCCATTGGGCATCGGGAACACGAGATTTTGACATCTCAACAACAAACAGCAACACAACAATCCATCACGTTATAATTTTCTTCATAATTCCTGAACGAAACATCGAATGAACATGATTCGAACGGGAGGGCTTTGCTCGTTGAATGGACTATTGATTACACGGGTCAAACGTCCTTAACAGACGTATAACACCGGAGTTACATCGGTTCTCACAACACATCATCAAGCAACGATATACCGCGTTATAGTTTTCTTCATAACTTTCGCGGAAAACGTCGGATTGACTCAATGTTGACGGCATTTATTTTATCGTGGCCGGCGTATACGTTTACATGCTTTGAGCGTCTTGAACGGACTTGTATTCATCGAGTTACAACGATTAAAACGAAGGGTCATCATGGTGGTGTTATATTGGTACAATTCGGCACAGTTGGACCTGTTACGGAGCTTGGATCGAATTAAAACCGATTACATTAGATTGGTGGTTGAAAACTACATAGGATCAAGTATTCAAGCATCGAAATCAGACTTTTGTGGAGAACCAACAGCATTTGCAAGATTCATTGTGGTGCTGTTGTGGTAAGTGTAATATGCAATTTTATGGACTATGGTCATTGTAATATTTTTTTTGGAGAACCTACTGTACTAGTACTCTTTCGTACGGTACTGTACGGCGCAGTTCATTAAAATTTTATTTTATTACTGTACCACGGTACTCAATGTACACGCAACATTTTGGTAAGAACACTCAGTACAAAGGGGAGTGGTATAATTCGTACCATTTACAGGTACAGTACTGGAGTTTGCACTTCGTGTAGGTAACTAGTACTGCAGCTGTAACATGTAGACAACAAGTACCACAGCTGCGACAGCTCTACAGTTCTAGTAGAACAAGACGCATGGATCTAAAGTCATGCGCATGGAAATACTTCAAGTAAGAAGGTAACTCACAATATTTAATC
>JANMZB010000874.1:0-1050 GCA_031382725.1 Sphingobacteriaceae bacterium
GCTCCGGATGCTCGGGGTACCCATCGACGGACCAACATTACTCCTCGGGGATAACATGTCCGTCGTGCTCAATACAACCATACCCTCCAGCCAACTCAAAAAGAAACACAACGCCATTGCATACCACCGTGTTCGCGAAGCAATTGCAGGCGACATTGTCCGATACGTCCACGTCCCATCTAACGCTAATTCGGCCGACTGCCTCACTAAGCCTCTCCCCGCTGACCAATTCCACCGGCTCCTACGGCCCATCTTGGCTCGCGAACCACCCTTCAACGTCCGTCCACCTGATACCATGATCGATCCTCGTACAACGGCTACTGACGAGCCCAACCCCGCACCCCTCCGTAGTTAGTCCTACAGCCATCAAAACCACAGTACGCGGATAGTACCGTTTCCCGTATCAATGCACACTACCATGTACACCTTCACACCCCACAATACATACACAGGCACACCTACCATCACCTACATATATCCCCCACATACACCCCACACTCCAGTATACATACACATGCACACGCTAGACACATGCACACACATCTCATCATATACCAATCCTACAAACACAAACACCACCCTCTCGACGAGATTACATTATCATCACCATCCCTTAACTCGGTTCTCAATTCATCTCCCACCGTCTCCACCCAACGAACGTCCTTTTCCAGCCAACATGTCACTTCACGATATGACCCAAATCCTAGCATTTCCCTCGGCCAACCACGACACGCCCCTTGATGACGAACAAATCGTAACACACCGGAAATGGGCAGCATGGGCTACCGGCCAAGGTCAACCGGACATTCCATTAACGTACCGCTCTGTTAACTCCTCCTTTGATACCGACCATCCACCATTCGCCATTGGAGACCGAGTCCATCTCACCATCGACTCCTTCTTCCCCGACCGACATATCACACGCGAAGGCCAAATCGGTACCGTAGAAGACATCCTCCCGAAATATTCCATCCTTAAAATCGTCTTTTGGTTCCACACCGTCGACAGCTGGTACCCTGAATACCGCCTCGCCTACATCGACGAAGTCTT
>JANMZB010000937.1:0-6835 GCA_031382725.1 Sphingobacteriaceae bacterium
CACGTGCCCGCTTCGCAGTAATCAGAAAAGCTCCCTCAGTTCGCAAATTATAGTAGCTTGCTTCCTTCCAGGCATCGGGTACAGCCGGGAAAACATGTATTTCGTTATCATAGCTTTGCAACATCATTTCATTGGTGGATGCTACCGCTGAAAGAGGGGTTTCGATAGTCGGTCCCCAATAAAGCGTATTAGCCGGAATGTATTTGTCGAGCAGGCCATTCAGATAATCGAGGGTGGCATTCCCTTTATGCTGCAAGGCCGACATTGATGCTGCCCCGGTACAGGTATAACCCTCTAATTCACCTTCTAAACCGGTCCAATGGGCCAGAGACTTTTCAATCAGCTTTTTGTTTTCTGCATTGTCGGGTTTAAAAACCCGGAGCGGATAGATCATCAGCAAGTGGGAATAATGTCGGTGTGATACAAGTAAAGCCACATTTAAGCCAATATTGAATCCCGTAGCATCATCTTTGGGATAATCTGTCAGATTCAATAGGATGGTTTTCCACTCATTCGCAAGAGGGTCATTGAGAGTAAATTCATTGTTTATATCGAGAAGTGTTTTACATCCCCATCTCAGGAGAGCCAGATCATAATTACAATCGGCATAGGCTTTTCCACCGGTAACATACTCCGGGGAATAGGTGGGCGGAAGATGCAGCTTACCATCCTTACCTTTAAAGAGCAGGTGCCGGTAATAATTAATGCTTCGCTTTAACAAGGGGTATAACTTGTCCACCATACGTTTGTCATCGTCAGCATATTTGCACTGCATCCAATAATTGTGCAAGGTCCAGGTAAGATTGCCTGATTCCCAGAATCGCTGATGCAGGGTCGAATCTCCTACATCAAGCGGGGCCTTTAAATCGTATCCGCTTATCCTGCTAATACCGGCCGCATCATGGCGATACCTTTCAGGCACGTTATTAATCAAATTTTCAACGTTTGCATCTATCGTGTTAACTAAGGATTCTCCCAGGTGCAGGCGATTGGAAGCATATACCGGCAAATAAGTTAGCTGCACGTTTAAGTTCCACCACACTGCGGGCCATGGAGTTACGTTATACCAGGGGCCCATCAAATCTAAAACCTGCTTGTTCTTTCTGGTGGCAGAGGCGAGTTTGTATTGCTGTATCCAGTAAAAGCTTTCCAAACGCGTATCGGGTATGGATAAAAATGATACGGGATAGTATTCATGCCACCATTTCCGGTGAGCTGTTTCTAAGTCTTTAACCTTCATGCGGCTAACAGTCTCTATCCGTTCTGTAGCTTGTGCTATATGGGTGTTTCCCGGATAGGAATAGCCAACTGTAACATACAAGTTTTTAGTGCGACTCTTTTTAGACTCTGACACTTTCCAGGCAGTTGTATACCCACCGCCAACTGTAAGGGATTGCTGAGCTGTTTCAATGCCTTTTATCAACTCTTCCCGGGCAGGAGGATTGGCTTTGTACTCTGTTTTTAAGGATTTGTCTACTGGCGGGGCCCATGTAAACCTAGGTATGGATGTTTTCGACTCTTCAGGAACAAAATCCCATTCCGCTTTTTCGGTACCGGTTTCCTTTAGCTCGGTAATGATAATTTCAGGGTTGGTAGCCACAAACGAGCGCCAGCTAATGGTTCCTTTGTTCGTTATGATAATTCCTCGTGCTTCAGCGTTCCAAAGGTCCAGTTGCATGGTTGCTTTTACAATTTTCCCCTGCGTTTTTAGTATCATCTTGCCAATAGGCAAACGCGCTTTTCCCCATTCGGCATCATGTGGGTAATTACGATGGTCCGTCACATCGCTGCGCCCAATATCCCAGCGAAGCGCATAGTCATTCTCCTTGTATACCATGGCACCCAGTTCGCCGTTTCCTATAAAAGCTCCGCTATACCAGTCGGGTGATAGTTGTGTCCACTTTAAATCGTGACGGCTTAGAAATTTTGCCCAGTCTATTTTTGGAGATTCCATAGCATTTACAGATGCAATAAAAATTAAGGAAAGCAGACAGAGGGAGCTCAATGATTTCATTATATTTTGAATTAAAAGTCTTTCTAGGCGCATAAAATTCATAGTGGTTCAACTGGATTACCGAAATACATAAAAAAGAATGGACATAAGCGCAAGCAGTACTACGGACAGTGTTTTATAGTTTCCAATACCTTTCCATCCTGGATTTTCGAGAGATTCAAACGGCGATTTCCAATACAGCAGCCTGCTTTCTGCCGTGTGTTGAACAGGATAGATAAAAGAGAATACCACTTGAATAACTATGCAAATACAAAACAAGTAAAAGGCCATCATCATAAAGGGCGTTTGTCCAATAATTGTATCAGGAAAAACCTTATTAACGCTATATACCAACACTCCTAAGGCAGACCCTATCCATAAAGTAAGTTTAGACAATTGAGCGGAAGCTTTACTCCAGAATACACCAAGCAAAAATACGCAAGTTATAGGTGGTGCTATGTGGGCAATTATATCGTTTAACCCATTAAATATACTTTCATAATGATTAAGCAATGGTAAAAGAGCAAGCGAAACAACAAGTGCAATTGCTGCTGCTATTTTGCCGGTTTTTATCAGACTTTCGTTAGAGGCATCAGGCTTGTAACGCTGGTAAATATCGTAACTCACCATGGTAGATATTGAGTTTAGGGCACCAGATATCTGACTCATTAACCCCGAAAGAAGGGCTGCAACCAAAATACCAATTAAACCGGTAGGTAATAACTGGGTGATCATTAATGTATAAATTCCTTTGCTGTTTATCACTTCCTGACCGTTTACTATAGTTTTTAAAGAGGAAACATCGAGTTTTCCGGTCTGGGCTAAAGTCCATGCAAACAAACCCGGCAAAACAAAAATGAAAACCGGAAGAATTTTTATAAAGCCACAAAACAATGGCCCTACGCGGGCGTGGTTTTCATCTTTAGCACCTAACACCCGCTGTACGATGGTCTGATCCGCACACCAATACCAGATTCCTAGCACAGGGTAGCCTAAAAAAACAGCATACCATGGCATCCCGCTGCTATCGCCATGCGGGCGCATCATAGATAGTTTATCGAGCTGATTGGTTTCCTGCAAAACTGCGACCATAGGATCCCATCCCCCCATTTTAGTGTAGGCAGCAATGCTGATAATTACCGCACCCGCCAGCAGCACTACGGTTTGAATTGATTCTGTTACTACGACAGCCGTTAACCCACCAACAATGGTATAAATAGCTGTAATTATAGAAATAGCTATTACACTGGTGTACATGTTTACCCCAAACAACGTTTGTAGCACAATACCCCCCGCATGCAATGAAAACGAGATGTGAATAATTATGGCTGAGAATACCGAAACTATAGCCAGCCAGTCACGGCTTGCGCGATCATATCGTTTCTCCAGGAAATCCGGCAAAGTAGATACTCCCGATTTAATGTAAAAAGGTGCAAAAAACAAAGCCAGCAGAATAAGAGTGAAAGATGCCATCCACTCAAAATTTCCATTTAGCAAGCCTGTATCAAAACCGCTTTGTGCCAAACTCACTAAATGGACGCATGAGATATTGGTTGCAAAAAGCGTAAGGCCAATCATGGGCCACTTAAGGGTTTTACCCGCAAGAAAGTATTCGCCTGCCGAATCTTTTTCCCGGTTTTTACGCTGATGTCTTATTCCGGCCCAAAGGCCGATAACAAAAATTGCAGCGATATATAAAACACTAATAGTAATATCTATTGAATGAATCATAATGTTTGATCGATATATAAAATCGGTCCTATATTTTTTCTACTGAAAACAAGTCACAGCTACTGCCTGCTTCTTGAGGCGTTTTATAAAAACCGCTTTCAATGTTTACAGGCTGTGTAAAGTGCTCCTGCAAATGTGGGATGTGCTCTAAAAACAGTGCTTCGTGCCCGAGTGAAATATGATTAAAAATTACCAGGTGCTGATGCAATTGGCCCATATCGCCTACGTGTGGAACAACCGGTATTCCAAACTTTTTAGACAATAAGCTTACGGTTAGAAATTCGCTAACCCCACCCACCCTAACGGCATCAACCTGTACAAAGGAGGTTGCCCTGGCTTGAAGATAATTTTTGAAAATAACTTTATTCGGCACATGTTCGCCCATAGCTACTTTTAATGGGGCAATAGCTTCTGCAAGCGTTTTATGAGCCAGAATATCATCCGGGTGAGTAGGCTCTTCAATCCAGTAGGGATTCATATTGCCCAACTTTGCACAAATATCAAGGGCCTGAGGTAAGGTCCATTGCTGGTTGGCGTCCAACATTATCTTTGCCTCTTCACCGGCAACTTCACGTACAATATGTGCCCGGCGGATATCACGTTCGGCTTCAGCAGAGCCAACTTTTAGTTTCATGGCAGTAAAACCTTCAGCAACTGCTTTAATACAATTTTCACGTACCTTCTCATCAGAATAATTAAACCAGCCAATAGAGGTATCATACCCGGGATAACCGGATTTTAATATACCCATTCGGGATGATTGGCTGGCTTGCTGATCGGTGATAAGCTGAATAGCCTGCTCCCTGGTTAACTCATCTTCCAGGTATGAAAGGTCTAGCGTATTTACAATCTGCTCTGGTGATAAATCAATTAATAACTTCCATAGTGGAACGCCCCTTTTCTTTGCCCAAAGGTCGTAACAGGCATTAGTTACAGATGCAAGTGCCAGGTGAACTACTCCTTTATGAGGCCCCAGCCAGCGAAACTGCGGATCGTTTGAGAGCTGATTAAACAATAAGCCAAAGCTGGCCATTATTTCTTCTATGTCCTTTCCTCTCAATTTTTCCGCATAGTACTCGGCAGCCTTACATACCAGATCATTGCCCTCCCCTAATGTAAAGGCTAACCCGGTTCCGGTATAGCCGCTATCGTCGGCAAGTTGAGTTACAGCATAAGAATATATGGGATCACGATGTATAGCATCGCTTCCGGCGGCGCCATTTAGCTTATACTGAGCGTTACTTACTCTAATTTTATGTATCATGAAAAGCTATTCTACTGTTTTATGGTTTATCGGATTTGCTATTCTGTAGCCCAGTTCGGCACCACCACTAACAGGCAAAATGCAGCCGGTAATAAAACGTGCCCGTTCTGAAATAAGGAATAAACAGGCCTCAGCAATCACATCGCCATCAGGACAATAGCCTAAAGGGTGAATATTATCGAGGTAATTTTCAATAGATGATGGGTGTAGCTGCTGGCTGCTCCAGGTTCTTAACATAGGTGTCCAAACTCCTGCTGGTGCAACCGCATTTACTCTTATGCCTGATGAGGCATAATCAAGTGCCATAGATTTGGTAAGCGCATTAACGGCACCTTTGGTTGCGGCATACGCAGCGTGAGTTTCCTGACCAATTTCGCCAACCAAACTACTGGTATTTAATATACTGCCTTTGCTCATTTTTAAGGCCTCTATACCGTAAAGTGTGGTATAATAGATGCCTTTAACATTTATGTCGAAAAGACGATGCCATTCGTCTTCAGTAGTTTCATGTACAGTTTTGGAAGGACTGGCAATACCGGCATTGTTATGTATTACGTCGAGCCGGCCAAAATTTTTAATTGCTTTAGATATGGCATGCCGAACTTCCTCCTTTATTGCAACATCTGCATAAATGAATAAGATCTCTTTATCGTCCAGTATCAACTGAGCTTTTGATATACTTTCTTTGTTGTTAGAAATAATAACGATTCTGGCTCCTTCACGCAGATATACTTTGGCACATTCCAAACCAATTCCTTCAGTCCCGCCACTTAAAAAGATAACTTTATTTTTTAATAGCATAATTTGTGGAGGCCTTATAATTTTTTGAGCTTTCGATTTTAATGGTTAAGCTGATGAATTATTATTCAGGTTTTAGCCAGAGGTTAATTTTAAGTGCAGCCTTATTACAAAAATATTAGTAAGAAATTATGAGGAGAATAGGATATTCAGTTATTTTGATGGATAATTCAATTACAACAATAAAAGTTTAAAAAACTCATTACCACAGTATATTAATAAATTAACAGTCAAAATGCTTAAATAACTCATATAGATGTAATATTCTATTGTCAATTATATGAAAAGAAGAGATGGCTTTGAAGGAGAGAAATTAATTAGCATTCCGCCAAGGATATGGCAGGATATGAAACGATTAAACCCAGTCCTTTTTCCGATTTACATTACTTATATCGGCTATTTTCCGCATGCAAAATTTCACTATCGAGAGAGGAGAAAAGGCTGCGAAGACAACATTCTGTTCTATTGTGTAAAAGGCAAAGGACATTATATTGCTGACGATACAAAATTTGAGGTTACGGCAAACCAGTTTGTACTTATACCTGCCACCAACAATTACTTACGCTATTGGGCAGACAAAGATGATCCATGGTCTATTTACTGGGTACATTTTACAGGAGAAAGCATAGCAGAATTTAACGAATCTTTAAACCTGAGTATATTGAAAGGTCCTACTTCTATCCCCGTTAACTTAAAGGGAATAGAAATTTGGCAGAGCATGTACAATAGTATTGAGATGGGCTATAGTATTGAGAATTTATGCAATGCTACGTTTTGCCTCTACCACTTTATCGCAATGTTCATTTTTCCGGATAAGCATTCAAAAGCCGAACAAACCGACAATGATAATATCATCAATAAAACTATCCTATTTATGAAAGATAATTTGAGGCAGAAACTTTCTGTGGACGACATGGCGGCCATCCACAAACTGTCAGCTTCTCATTTTTCGAGCCTTTTTAAAAAGAATACCGGCATGTCTCCTATAGATTACTTTATTCATTTAAAGATGCAGAAAGCTTGCCAGCTGCTTTATGCTAACGAATTAA
>JANMZB010000702.1:0-3989 GCA_031382725.1 Sphingobacteriaceae bacterium
ATATCGCAGAAAACGGATATGATGCAAACTTTGGTGCTCGTCCGTTAAAGCGTGCCATTCAAAAATTCCTGGAAGATCCGATTGCAGAAGAAATTCTTAAGGGCGAATTAGTAGATGGTGATGTACTTGAAGTAGACTTTGATAGTGAAGCAAAAGAAATTAAGATCGCACGGAAGCTTCCCGGAAAGAAAAAGAAGGAAGAGAAAAAAGAAGAATAATTAAATCATATTAAAATAAAAAAACCTGGCCCAAGCCGGGTTTTTTTATTTTAATATTCAATTAAAGAGCTTTTTGCATGCAAACACTTTCCTCGCTTCCAATGTAGGGTCCAAAGTTATTCACTATAAAAAATCCGTGTTTACTGTACAAGTTGATAGATTCATCCTGCCTTTTCCCAGTTTCCAGTAAAACAGTTTTGTAATTTAATTCCCTTGCCCATTCTATCAATTCATCTAAAATGGAACTTGAAACTCCTAATCCCCGAAAGTAAGGATTCACAAACATTCTTTTAATTTCAACGGTATCAGTATCTATCTCTTTAAAGCAGCCGCACCCTACGCTATCATCATTGATTAAACCGAGAACAGCCGTTTTTAAATTATCAACAACAATATCCGCATCGTATTTATATCCCATATTATTATAGCGGGCACGTAAATCATTATTCAATTCTTTAACTAAATCCTGAAAATTTTTATCATTTGTAGTTGTTCTTTTAAGATTCACCATCTTTAATATAGAATCTTTCGAACTTTTGTGAAAATTGGAACTTTTTAAGGTGTGCATGGCGATAATTTTAGGGTTTTGAGAGTGATTTAAATAAAGTTTTGGTATAATTTTAATATTTATGTGGTAAATATATTTAATTGATAAGATTATTGTATAATATTTAACAAAAACTTAATACAATTTCATATTGGGTAGTGATTTTTAAATTCAACTCCCCAATTTATTAATCGATGATAATTTAATAATGTGAATAAGTTAAGGGATTTAGAAGCCTGGAATTACCTTCAAATTTCTGAAAACTACTATATTTACCATTCCCAGAGTTTTGTTAAAGGATGAGTGAAGAATCACTAGACCAAAATTTCGAAAACGAAGATAAATTGCATAATGTAACGTCCCTTAGCGGTTTGTATGAGAACTGGTTTTTGGATTATGCTTCATATGTAATTCTCGATCGCGCTGTGCCACATATTAATGACGGCTTAAAACCCGTTCAGCGGCGCATACTTCATTCTTTAAAAGAACTAGACGATGGACGCTTTAATAAAGCGGCTAACGTTATCGGGAATACTATGAAATATCATCCCCATGGTGATGCTTCAATTGGTGACGCGATGGTGCAAATTGGTCAAAAAAATTTGCTGATCGATACCCAGGGTAATTGGGGAGATCCGATCACCGGCGATTCTGCAGCAGCTGCAAGGTACATTGAAGCCAGGTTGTCGAAGTTTGCAAATGATGTAGTATTTAATCCGGATACAACTATCTGGCAAAATAGTTACGATGGGCGTAACAGAGAACCGATAACGCTTCCTGTTAAGTTTCCTTTACTTCTTGCTCAGGGTGCAGAAGGTATTGCGGTTGGATTAGCAACTAAAATACTCCCACATAATTTTCTGGAACTTATTGATGCTTCCATTGAGGTTTTGAAAGGGACCAGGCCAAATTTGCTACCGGATTTTCCAACAGGGGGCATGGCGGATTGTTCCGCCTACAACGAAGGGCAAAGGGGTGGAAAGATTCGCATCCGTGCGAAAATCATCGAAAAAGATAAAAAGACACTTACTATAACTGAAGTTCCTTTTTCAACCACAACCGGTAGTTTGATTGATAGTGTGGTTTCGGCAAACGACAAGGGTAAAATTAAGATCCGGAAGATTGAAGATAATACCGCACAAAACGTTGAGATCGTTATTCACCTGGCGCCGGGAATTTCTCCTGATGTTACCATCGACGCGCTTTATGCTTTTACCGATTGTGAAGTTTCGATCTCACCAAATACTTGTGTTATCCGGGATGATAAGCCACAGTTTTTAAGTGTAAATGATATTCTGATTTCGAATACCGAGTACACAAAAAATTTACTTAGACGTGAGCTCGAAATCAGGCTTGCCGAATTGAAAGAGAAAATATTCTTCAGTAATTTATTGAAGATATTTATTCAGGAAGGGATGTATAAACACCCTGACTACGAAAATTCTGGCGCCTTTGAAATGGTCATAGAAGTGCTCGATCGCTTGTTTGAACCATTCTTTCCTCAATTTTATCGTAAGATTCTTCCCGAAGACTACAAAAAGCTCATTGATAAACCAATGAGCAGTATCACTCGTTTCGATGTTAAAAAATCCGACGAGCAAATGAAATTGCTGGAAAGCGAGATCAAAGAAATAAACAAACATTTAAAACATCTTACAGATTATACCATTGCCTGGTTCGAACGTATCAGAGAAAAGTATGGTAAGGACAGAGGCCGCAAAACAGAACTCAGAACATTCGACAGGGTAGAAGCCTCGCAGGTTGCCCTCGCAAATGTGAAACTTTATGTAAACCGCACCGATGGGTTTATTGGTTCGGGTTTGCGGAAGGATGAATTTGTATGTGACTGTTCTGATCTGGATGAAATTATTGTTTTCAGGGAAGATGGTCGCTGCATAATTACTAAAGTTCAGGATAAAATATTTGTCGGGAAAGATATCTGGCACGTTGCCGTATTTAAAAAGGGCGATGAGCGTACTATTTATAATATGATTTACCGAGACGGCCAATCAGGTGCGTCCTTCGTAAAACGTTTTGCAGTACTAGGCGTTACCCGCGATAAGGAATATGATTTAACAAAAGGATCAAAGGGGTCTAAGCTGTTGTATTTTACGGCCAATCCAAATGGCGAAGCGGAAGTGGTTACCATACAGCTTAAGCCGCATTCAAAACTCAGGAAGCTTCAATTTGAGGTCGACTTTGCGGAGATTGCAATTAAAGGTCGTAGTTCTATCGGAAACACAGTTTCCAAGTATCCCGTCAAGAAAATAGTGCTTAAATCAAAAGGTGTTTCAACCTTGGCGGGAAGAAAGATTTGGTACGATGAGATTTTAAAACGATTGAATGCCGATGGTCGTGGAAAGTATCTTGGCGAGTTTGATGGTCCGGATAAAATATTAACCATTTTGAGCAATGGTGTATACGAGCTAACTTCATTCGACTTAAGCAATCATTTTGATGATAAAATGATTCTAATTGAGAAGTATGATCCGGAGAAAGTTTTTACGGTGGTTCATTTTGATGGCAAATCGAAGCTCTATTATGTTAAACGGTTCTTGTTTGAGGATACCCCGGTTGGAAAGTTCAGCAATATCATAAATGAAGAACCAGGATCGAAGATGGTACTGATTTCAGGAGCGGCACAACCTGTTGTAAAACTGGAATCTTTGAAGGTAAAAAGCCTGACGCCCGAAGTTTCGGAGATCAACCTGGCCGATATGATCGATATTAAAGGGATGAAAGCGCAAGGAAATCGCCTGACGCCTAATGAGGTTAAAAGCATTGAATTAATTGCTGAGCATGACGACGAGGAAGATGTTCCGGATCCGGTAGCTGAAGTTTCTCTGGAGGACGTTGTGAAGGAGGAGAAATTAGAATTAGAGGCTGAGAAAGAAGTTACGGGTACTGATAATCTAGAGGCTGAAGTTGTAACTGATATTCAGATAGAAGTTGAAACCCAATTAGATGAAAAGGCAGAAAAACCTAAACCCGCCAAGAAGGTGGACTTTGAAATCACCAATCCTGATGATATTGAAATTGACGAAAAGGGGCAGTTAGGGTTGTTTTAATTAAATTCTCCAATGAAGAGGGCGTCTCAAAAAGGCGTCCTCTTTTTTTTTGTTATATAGCCAGTATCCCTGGTGATTATTTTTTAGTTCGGTTCTGGCCACGCTATTTTAAAAAAGCGGAGCTTATCCGCGCTTTTAAGCGGCTTTTTTTCTGAT
>JANMZB010000088.1:0-8123 GCA_031382725.1 Sphingobacteriaceae bacterium
GTGATCATTTTTAACCGTTGGGGAAATGAGGTTTACCGAATAAAGGGATATAATAACAGGGATAAAGCATTTGTAGGGGTTGCGAATAGGGGAATTCTAACAAATTCTGATGCTACCCTCGACGATGGCGTTTATTATTTCATCATTCACACAAGGGTTGTAAATGGTGGAGCGAAAATGAATAAAGGATTTGTGATTATTAAACGCTAGGAATGAAAAGAATAATCATAGTCGTAATAATATTAATTTTTGCACTCGTAGGTTACGGGCAGCAAAAAGCAATGTATACACAGTATATGTTCAATACATTGGCAATTAACCCTGCTTATGCAAGTGTTGACGAATCACTTACTATTACTGCACTCACCAGGCATCAATGGATAGGTTATGATGGAGCTCCAAGTACGCAGACACTTTCTATACATAGCCCACTGGGTGTTTCCAATACTTTTATCGGTGGTATTTTAATCAACGATCGCATCGGGCAGGTATTGAAAGAAACAGGTGGTACATTTACCCTTTCGCAACGTGTTGAAGTGGGCAGTGAAGAATACCTGGCTGTTGGAGCAAATGCTGGTGTAAGTAGCTTTAGGGCCGGTTACTCAGAATTGTATGATCAAAGTCCGGAATCTATTAATGATCCGGTTTTTCATAATTCAAATAACATTCGCGGAAATTTCGGGATTGGGGTGATGTACTTTTCACAAAAGTTTTACCTGGGCTTATCGTCTCCGCATTTCTATCAAAAAGACTTTAGTTCTTACAGTAAGGAAACTGCCAGCAGAACTGTTAAACCATATTATTTATTTCAGGCGGGTTCAATAATCGAATTCAATTACGATTTAAAATTTAAGCCAAATTTGCTTATAAAATATGTTAATGGTTCACCTGCCCAGTTTGATATAAACGCTAACTTTCTGATAAAAGAAAGCCTGTGGCTGGGAGCATCTTACCGGTCTTTAGATTCTTTTGATGCACTGGCGTCAGTTTTCATTACGCCCGATATTCAATTAGGCTACTCTTATGATTTTGCTCATACAGAACTTGCCAAAGTTCAAAAAGGATCTCATGAGGTAATGTTAAAATTCAGATTCGCTGTTAAAGGCCGAGATCATAAAGCTTGTTACTGGTAAGCGCCAAAACAAAACTTTTCCTGGATAATCCTGTTCTTTTTATATACCTAATTATAAAAACATGGACAAGTTAGAATTAAAAGGCAAATGGAACGAGCTTAAAGGCAAGGCCAAACAAGCTTACGGAGATTTAAATGATGATGACCTGGCTTATGAAGATGGTAAAGAAGATGAGCTATATGGTCGTCTGCAAACCAAGACAGGTAAAACACGCGAAAGTGTTATCGATTGGTTGAGAAGTTTATAACAGATTTATTAAAAAGGAAGCCGCCTCATTAACTTGAAGCGGCTTTTTGCTTTTATCACAACCGATCTGAAAACTTACCGGTTCTCACATCTATTGTCTCAAATCTCATATCTTTTCTAAATAAAAAAGCTGCCTACAATAGACAGCTTTTCGCTTATGATAAACTCTCTTAAGAGGTATATTGTTGCTCAAGAGTTTGAACATTCGTCAGGCATTCGCTGATAGAGGAGCGTTGAGAAGTTAAAGTTTCCCGCATCTCCTGAGGCAAGCTTGTATCTAAAAGCACTTTATCGTAAGCTTCAATAGCGGCTTTTTCGCCTGTAATACAAGCATCAAGAATTGCATGGTTATCATTACCGGTTACAGCAGTTTTAATATCCATCCAAACGCGGTGAATGGCACCTAGGGGTCCGCCGCTACTGTTGTCTGAATCTGCCCCTAATTGGAGGATGCAGCTTTTAAGCTCCATCTCAAACTCAGAACGCTGGATGGAATAAGTGGTAAACAGCGCTTTTAATTCCGCAGCATCAGCGTCATCAGCTGCAGTTTTGTATCCTTCTTTTCCATCATTAGCAATGTGGAGAAGATGTTTTAATCCTTCAATTAATTCTTCGTTTCTAGTTTCCATTGTCTTTATTTTTATTTATTCTTTTTCTGCTTTTGCCGACTCGTTTACAAAGTTTTCGGCTATTTGGGTTAGTAATACATCTGTTTTCTTTTCTTCTTCAAGCGTTTCTTCAAGTAAAGATGCTGCCTCGCTTAGTCCAAGTGTGTTTGCTAAAGTGCGTAATGTGCCGTAAGAGGCGATTTCGTAATGTTCAATCTTTTGCTGAGCAGATATAAGTGCTGCGTCGCGAGTCAAGGTGCCATCTTCAGTATCTTCCATCAATGACTGACCTTCCTTTAACAAACCTTCCATCGCTTCACATTTCTTAGCTGTAGCTTTTTGGCCAACAATTTCAAAAACTTTTTCAAGGCGGGTTATTTGGTTTTCAGTTTCAATAAGGTGTTGTTCTATCGATGATCGTAGTTCTTCGGAAGTAGCACCTTTTGCCATCTTTGGCAACGCTTTCACAAGGTGTTTCTCTGCCCAAAGGATATCTCTTAATTCGTCGATAAATAACGATTTTAATCCTGATTTTTCAATATCGGTTGGGTTTGATTCTGCTTTTTCTGTTTTCTTTTTCATGGTAATTTCTCTTAAATATTTTCTTTAAATTTATTTGAGTAGGTATGAATATCTAACATCATCTTATATAAAGGGTTTCATAAATTTAAAATTTAAACTATTCCATATCATACAACAGCAATGATTGAAACCATTTTTTGATGCCTTCGTAATAGTCAGGTAATTGAACAATCTATTTAGCTCTAAATGCAAAAATTCACATTCAAAAGGCTGGTTTTTACCGGCTTCGTAGCGACCATTACCTGTGTTTTAATTCTTGGAATTGTTTCCTTTTTAAATATCCGCGAGTTACAAACTAATGAGAAGTGGGTAGAGAATACCGAAAAAGTACTCTATCAAAGTAATAAAGTATCACAGCAGTTACTAGGTGCCGAATCTAGTGGCCGGGGTTTTATTATTACTGGTAAGCCACAATATCTTTCGAGGTATAATCAATATATCCATTCTATAAAACCTGCCCTTACTGATTTAAGACAACTTGTTGTTGATAATCCTGCACAGATTGTAAACGTAGACTCTTTAAGCGTCTACCTGTCCGAAAGGATGAAACAGATGGAAGACGTTCTTTCAATAAATAAAAGTAAGGGGCTTGAAGCAGCATCAGTTTTTTTAGGAAGCGATCAGGTTAAATATGATGGGAATAGAGTTAAATATTTTACCGAAAAAATCGAAAAGGTAGAAAAGGACTTACTTGTTGAAAGAAAAGCCAATAGTGAGAAAAGTGCAAATAGAACAATTGCAGTAATTGTTGGCGGAATCGCTTTAGTGCTTTGTTTAGTGTTTCTCTTATCAGCCTTAATTAAAAAAACATTTGATGCTCAAAGAAAATCGGAGTTAGAGGCGCTTGACTCCAATGCCTTAATTGGAAGAGTATCTGAAGAAAACAGAAAAAAGAACTGGTTGCTAACTGGCTCTGCAGTAGTTGATGATGCCATGCGCGGTATGCAAGATGTGGATGTAAGGGCTAAGAGCGTTATTGCCGAGGTATCAAAATACGTAAATGCCGAGGTTGGTGCAATTTATCTTACCAGCGAAAACGGTCAATCACTTACACTTGAAGGCGGTTATGCCTTTAAGAATACTAAATCTGCTAAAGCATTCGCTATCGGAGAAGGTTTAATGGGTCAGGCAGCACTTGAAAAAAAGAGAATTGTATTTCATGATGTTCCCGCAGACTATATTACCATATCATCCGGGTTAGGAAAAACTACACCTAAATGTATTTTGATTCAGCCTTTCTTGTTTCAAGACCAATTGAAGGGCGTGTTGGAACTGGCATTTGCTAGTGAGATCGAAGATGAGGTTTATGAATTCTTTGACACCGTGATAGACAGTATAGCTGTTGGAATAAATGCCGCTCAGGGAAGAGTGAAAATGCAAACGCTGATTGAACAAACTCAACAGCAGGCAGAAGAACTTGAAACACAGCATGAAGAATTAAGAGCTACAAATGAGGAACTGATTAAGAAAACACAGATGCTTCAGGTATCCGAAGAGGAACTGATGGTTCAACAGGAAGAGCTTAAGCAGACTAATGCAGAAATAGAAGAAAAAGCGCAATTACTTGAAGAAAGAAATAAAGCAATCGAGTTAGCAAAAGAAGCCATTGCGCTTAAAGCTGAAGAACTTGAACTTAGCAGCAAGTACAAATCAGACTTTTTGGCTAATATGAGCCACGAGCTTCGTACCCCGCTAAACAGTATTTTGATTCTTGCAAAAATCCTCAAAGAAAATAAACCGTTGAATCTATCGCCTGAGCAAATTAAATACGCAGGTGTAATTCATAACGCCGGAAGTGATTTGTTGACATTGATTAATGATATTCTCGACTTGTCGAAAATAGAATCGGGTAAGGTTGATCTAACCATCGAAGAGGTTGAAGTAAACGAGATCAAGGTTGATATGGAGATGCTATTTAAAGAAGTAGCAAATAACAAGAAGATAAATTTTGAATACCAGGCTACAGATGATGTTCCGTTGATGATTAAATCTGACAGAATGCGTGTGGAGCAGATTCTTAAAAATTTACTTTCAAACGCATTCAAATTTACACCAGAAAGTGGTACCGTTACCATGGCGGTTTCTTTAGCCGAAGCAGGACATCATTATTACAGCGAAAGCTTAAAAGGAGAAACCAAACCGATACTTGCTTATAAAGTTCAGGATTCAGGAATCGGTATTCCGGATGATAAACAAAAAGTAATTTTTGAGGCATTTCAGCAAGCTGATGGTTCTACCAGTCGCAAATACGGCGGAACCGGTTTAGGATTATCTATCAGCAGGCAGTTGGCAAATTTATTAGGAGGAGAGATACAGGTAGAAAGTGTGGTGAATCAGGGCAGTAGCTTTACCCTTTATTTACCTATCGAAGATTACGTAAAGAGAGATTTAAGCGCAGAGCCTAAACAAGTAGAAGAAGTACGTCAGCAAGCACCACCGATTATTGCAAACAAACCTGAAGCACTTGCTGCTCCTCTTGAAACGTTAAAACTCGCTGATCCTAATAAGGAATATACACTTCTTATCATTGAAGATGATACTTATTTCGCAGACATTCTAAAAGATTATGCGGAGAACAGAGGCTTTAAAACATTAACAGCTTACCAGGGCGATACAGGTTTCGAAATGGCTAAAGAAAATAAGCCAGACGCAATTGTATTAGATATCATGCTTCCGGTTATTGATGGCTGGTCTGTACTTAAAAAGCTTAAAGACGATCCGGATACATGTAATATTCCGGTGCATTTGATGTCTGCCAAGGATGAAAAAGCCTCTAAAGCCAAAGAAGAAGGTGCATTAGGATTTTTGCGTAAGCCGGTAGAAAAAGAAGAATTGCAAAATGCTTTCGACCTTTTAATTAAGGAAACAGGAAATGTTAAATTATCGAGAGTGTTGCTGGTAGAAGATCAGCAAATTCAAAGTGATAACTTAACCCTTGAACTTGTATCAAAAAATATTAAAGTAGAGCAATCTTTCAATGGTGTTCAAACCATGGAAATTTTATCTAAAGATGTATTGTTCGATTGTATCATACTTGATTTAAAATTGCCGGATATATCGGGACTTGACCTTCTTGAAAAGATCAAAGCGGACGAACGTTTAGTTAAAATCCCGGTAGTGATCAATACCGCAATGGAGTTGGATAAAGACAGCATGTCGCGGGTTCTTAAACACACTCACGTAATGGTGTTGAAGAATAACAAATCAAACGACCGGATTCTTGATGAAGTGAATTTGTTTATGAATAAAATCAGAACAAACGAACCGGTTCCTACAAAACCTCTGCCTTACCAGGCTCAGGGTAAACCTTCTACAGATATTTCAACATTAGAGAAGGCATTAAAGAACAGATCTGTATTAGTTGTTGACGACGATATGAGGAATATCTTCGCTTTAACAAGTGCTCTACAGGAGTATGAACTTGATATCCAAATTGCTAATAATGGTTTGGAAGCTTTAAAAAAGCTTGAAGAATTCCCAAATACAGACATTGTATTAATGGATATTATGATGCCTGAGATGGATGGATACGAGGCGATGCAAGAAATCAGGAAACAAAATTGTTTTGCTAAGCTGCCTATTATAGCGCTTACTGCTAAGGCAATGAAAGCCGACAGGGAAAAATGTATTGAGGCAGGTGCCAATGATTATGTTTCGAAGCCAGTTGATATGGACAAACTGCTCTCTATGATGAGAGTTTGGTTAAGCTAAATAATTATATACAGATGAACCCTACATGTTTTAGCATACACAACTTCTTATGAAAGTATTCATGGTTTCATATCTTATGTCTCATATCTCAAATCTCTTCAAATGAAAGATACTGTAACTGATGTAATATCTTTTGAGCAGATAGAAGAGCTTATAGAGTGGGTTAATAAAATTCACGGGTTTGATTTCAGCGGTTATTCAAGAGCTTCTTTAAAAAGGCGAATAACCCGTATCATGCAGCTTCAGCAGCTTTCCATGTACGAATTGAAATCTCTGCTCGTGAATAATGCAGCTTTCTTCGAGGAGTTTTTAATCGAAGTGACTGTAAATGTTACAGAAATGTTTCGCGATCCGAGCTTCTTTAGAGGCGTTAGAGAAAAGGTATTGCCCTACCTCTCTTCTTTTCAAAGAATAAAGGTATGGAATGCAGGTTGTTCTACAGGCGAAGAGCTGTATTCATTTGCAATTCTCCTTGACCAGGAAAACTTATATAACCGCTCTTTTTTGTATGGTACAGATATTAACAGAAATGTACTTAATACCGCAAAAAAAGGAATTTATAACTTAAAGTTGATGAAGCAATATTCAGAAAACTACATGCTCTCCGGAGCATCAGGTTCGCTTTCTGATTATTACGTTGCTAAATACGACGCCGCGACTATTGTAAATAATTTGAGAAAAAATATATTGTTCTCGGTGCATAATCTTGTATCAGACGGAGTATTTAACGAATTTCAGTTAATCTCCTGCCGAAACGTGATGATTTATTTCGATGTAGAATTGCAAAGTAAGGTGATCAATCTTTTTTACGAAAGTTTGTGTCCTTTAGGATTTTTGTGCCTGGGTTCAAAAGAAAGTTTAAGGAGTACCGAACTTTCAAAGAAGTTTAAAGTAATTGACAGAGCAGAAAATATTTATCAGAAAATTGGTTGAACCAGGTAATTTAACCAAAAACCGATTTAAGGAGGCCAAAGTTGTTGTTATTGGCTGCTCTGCCGGAGGATTTACGTTGGTTTTTGATATTATATCAAAGTTGCCAAAGAACTTTCCATTGCCGGTTATCGTAGTAATACACCGCAGTAGAAAACATAAATCCTCTATTGAGGAAATATTAAACACAAAGTCGAAGGCAATGGTAAAAGTTGCGAGCGAAAAGGATCAGTTGAAGAAGGGTAATGTATATTTTGCTCCTTCAGACTATCATCTTTTGTTAGAGCCCGACGGATCATTAACGCTGGATAGTTCTGAGCCGGTAATGTTTTCGCGCCCATCCATTGATGTTACATTTCAAAGTGTGGCAGATGTGTATAATGAGCAGGTTATAGCAATTCTTCTTTCGGGCGCTAATAGCGATGGTGCCGAAGGGATTTGTTACATACATCAAAAAAACGGATTTACAGTAATACAAAATCCGGATAGTGCAGAAGTGAGAACGATGCCGGAAGCGGCAATTAATAGGTGCAATGCAGACTTGATATTAACTAATTTAGAAATATTTTCATTTATGGAGACTCTGTCAGCGACCATCAATTTAGCATCATGACTGAACCGGTTAACATATTGATTGTTGATGATAAAATCGAGAATATAATTGCTCTTGAAGCACTTATACAACGCGATGATATCAACATCATTACAACTACTTCACCAAATGAAGCTTTAAGGCTATGTTGGCAGAATGAGATTTCTATTGCCTTAATCGATGTTCAAATGCCAGAAATGGATGGATTTGAACTAGTTGATATTATTAAAAGCAATCCCAAAACCAGAGACATTCTTGTTGTTTTTGTAACCGCCATTTCAACCGAAACAAAATATGCCGTTAAAGGTCTGGAGACTGGTG
>JANMZB010000704.1:0-11934 GCA_031382725.1 Sphingobacteriaceae bacterium
ATCGAACTTTTGAATTTCAGTCAGTTCGCTGCGGTTTACCCAGATTTTAAGAAATGCATCTTGCACAACTTCCTCTGCCAAGTCCTCCTTTTGAGTAAGCCTTAAGGCATAAGAATAAAGTTTATCCCGGTAATTATCGTAAATTCTGCGAAAGGCAATTTCATCTCCTACAGCAGTAAGCTGCAAAAAGGAAAGCTCATTATATAGACTACCTGCCTTCACGAAAAGGATTTATATGGTTAATTGGTTTGGTAGCCTAAAATACAAAAAATAAATCCATTACTAAGTATTGTAAAATTTATGTTAACCTTATAACTTGTTTTATTTCGCGATATTTTGATAGGTAGAACGGCTCTTTCGCATTGGAAAGAGTTCTTTGTCCAGTTATTGCTTCGTATTAACACTATTGGTTAGATAATTCCTTCTTTAAAGCTTTTTAATTTTTTTTAATATCAAACTAACCCTATTTCCTTTGCCACTTGTCTTATGTATAAATATGTGATGTTTAAAATCCAACCTGTAAACCTTATTATTAATATATAAATACAAATTAATGTCTACCGCCCGCCTAAGTTATTTATTCGCCCGTTTTGTTAGTGAGAATTGTAGTGAGGAGGAAAATGAAGAACTATTTAAATTAATTAATGATGGAGTTGATTCAACTCAGCTTCAGGAACTTTTGGATGAGTATTGGCTTAATGCACCTGCAGATCACAAATTAAGCCCGGAAAGAGCTGAAGCAATATTTCAAAAAATTACCCAGGGCGAAGATTCACAATTTGAGGTTAAATCTATAAGTCGGAAATGGATGTACTCTGCTGCTGCCTCGTTAATTTTTGCGTTGTTATTTGCAGGATATTTCTGGATGACTCAAACCAGGGAAGCTACACCTGCAATCGCTAAAAAGCAAACTATCCAAAAGGCAAATGACTTGCTGCCTGGCGGCAATAAGGCGGTGCTTACCCTTGGTGATGGTACAGTTATTACTCTTGACGATACTGCGGAAGGAATATTGGCCAACCAGGGAAATATTTCTGTAAAGAAAACAAAAGATGGTCAGGTGGTTTACACTATCAATAAAAATTCTAAGTCTACTGAGATTTCCTTAAATACTATTTCCACACCTAAAGGCGGACAGTATCAGGTTGTACTGCCTGATGGAAGTAAAGTTTGGTTAAATGCTGCTTCGTCATTAAGTTTCCCAACCTTATTTACCGGAAATGAACGCCGAGTGGTGATAAAAGGGGAGGCTTACTTTGAAATAGCTAAAAATACTGCCATGCCTTTTATCGTGTCTGCAAATACTGCAGAGGTTAAGGTTTATGGTACGCATTTTAATATCATGGCTTATGAAAATGAAGATGCAATTAAAACCACCTTACTTGAAGGATCTGTAAAGATAACCAGTGCAGGCAAATCGAAGATGCTGGTTCCTGGCGAGCAAGCTCAGGTTAACAAGGGCGGTGATTTGAATTTAACCTCGGGAGTCAACCTATCGGAAGTGGTGGCCTGGAAAAACGGATACTTCGAGTTTAAGGATACTGAACTAGAAATTATTATGCGTCAAATAGAGAGATGGTATAATGTGGAGGTAAGCTACGTAGGGAAAACCCCGACTGAGCAGTTTACCGGAAAAATCTCGAGAAATGTAAAAGCTTCACAAATACTGAATATGCTTGAGTTTGCCGGCTTAAAATTTAAAACAGCCGAAAAATCAATCACCGTGTTCGGTATCAATAATTAAAAATATAAACCAACTTAAATAAACTAACCTAATTATTAACCAAAAACTTAACTATATGCAAAGAGTAATACCCCATTAAATCCCTCAAAATGGCTCTAAAAATAAGCCGGACGTGTTGGAGCACAATCCGGCAATATTTAGGCAACCATTAACTTAATCAAAATTTCGACAGCTAAAGTTTTAACCTAAACAATTCAAAGTTATGAATTATAAATCTAAAGGTATGCCTTTTAAGGTATCGCCTAATCTATTACGACTTATATTGGCAATGAAAATATACGCTATTATAATGCTGGTAACGCTCTCTAATGTGAGTGCTAAAAGCTTCGGTCAAAAGATAAACCTTAATCTAAAAAATACTTCAATCGAGAAAGCACTCGAACTGATTGGGGAGCAAAGCGGGTATAGCTTCTTGTACAAAAAAGGCGACCTGCCCAAAAATAAATCAATTAATGTACAGGTGGTAAATGTTTCGGTAGAAGAAGCTTTAAAAGAGTGTTTGAAAAATCAACCATTGACTTACCGGGTATTCCAGCAAACCATCGTTTTAAAGCGTCAGCAAGCTACTCCGCAGGCGGCCGACCTTGTTGCCTTACAAGTGCAGGGAACGGTTACCGATGCTAACGGTGTAGCATTGCCAGGAGTAGGTGTACAGATTAAAAGCACTTCGGTTAGAACGGTTACAGATGAAAAAGGTAGTTATAGTATTACTGCCCCGGATGGTGGCTATTCGATAGTTTTTACCTACGTAGGTTTTGCAACCCAGGAAGTAGCTATCAGCGACAGAAGCACTATAAATGTGACTCTTGTTGAAGAGATGAGCAAGTTAAACGAGGTTGTCGTAGTAGGTTATGGTACTCAGCAAAAAAAGGATGCAACAAGTGCTATCACTTCTATAAAAGCTAAAGACTTGAATAACGTTAATGCGGTGAGTATCGACAATATGATCCAGGGAAAGGCTCCCGGTGTTCAAATTTTACAACGTACTGCTCAACCTGGTGGTGGATTGGATATTGTTATTCGCGGAGCATTATCTCCCCGAGGAAGTAATGCGCCTCTATATGTTATCGACGGGGTGCCACTGACTACAACCGGTGCTACCATGGCAGCCAAACAGACTGCCGGCGGAGATTATAATATAGAAGGGGCTGATAGAAGTCCGCTGGCCTCTATAAATCCGAATGATATTGCTTCCATTGATATTTTAAAAGATGCAAGCGCCGCCGCAATTTACGGTTCAGCTGCAGCCAATGGCGTGGTATTGATTACAACAAAAAGGGGAGCGGAAGGAAGACCGACCATAAACTTTTCAACCTCATATTCTACACAGAAATCGGCAGGCCTTATTGAAGGAATGGGTGCTCAGGAATTTATGACAATGGCTAACTCCGCAAGAAGGGAACGTTGGTTATTCGATAATCGCTATGCGCCTTATGGGCCAACTGCAGCTCCGGCAACCGGATTTGGAATAAACTATACTGATGCTGTTATGGCCGCCACAACGCAAAGCTACAACCATAACGATGCAATTTACCGCAAAGGAAGTATAATAGATAATAACCTTGCTATATCGGGAGGAACAGATAAACTAAAATATTTTTCTTCAATTAATTTCATCGATCAAAAGTCCTTATTAAGGACAACCGATTTTAGAAGATTTGGCGGACGTATTAATTTAGATCAAACATTCAACAAATGGTTGAAGCTTTCGCTAAGCACGGCTTATTCTCAACTCAATTCTACCAATCCAAGTATTGGCGGCGAGAGAATTAATATTAACTCTTCAAGGCAAACACAGGCAGCTTTGTTCTTCTCCCCTCGTCTTCCTTTAGAGCAGGCTGACGGAAGCTTGACTATTAACGAGCTTCCTAAAACACCGAATCCTGCTGCATGGCTTCACATGAGAGATCAGTCGCTTAACCGCAGGCTGTTTGTGACACCTAATCTCCAAATTAAGATCAGCCCAGATTTAACCGCGAATATTGTTGGAGGATATGATAATACAATAGCAGGCAGGGAAAATTATTCGCCTACCAAGGCCAGATTGCCGGAACAAACGCAAAATAATTACGGTGCTTTTTCTGAAAATGAGAACTCAAATATTAGTGCAGAATCTTACTTTACTTATAACAAGCAACTTGGTTCCGACCATAGGTTGACAGTAGTAGGGGGACTTGGATATTACAGAGCCATGGGGACCCAATTTGGACTAGCGGTTTTTAATATTCCAACAGATGCAGTTGAAAATTATAACCTCGGACTTGCTGCCCAGAGTGATTTAAACTCGTTCTTTTCTGACAAGTTTGCAAGCACCAAAATGTCTCAGTTTGGGCGGATCAATTATGTGTTTAAAAACAAGTATTTCTTAGGACTTACAGGACGTAATGATGGTTCGAGCGGATTTTCACCATCAAAGAAATGGGGATTTTTTCCTGCAGTATCTGCAGCCTGGAGTGTTTCTGACGAAAACTTCCTTCAGGAAAACAAAATTGTTAACAGCTTGAAACTTAGGGCAAGTTACGGAGCCACAGGGAATGACAGTTTTGTAGCAAACAATATCTATTATGTGAACCGGTATAATTCACAATTTGGTACAAGCTATTACATTGGCGGTCAACAAAACACCGGTGTAGTTCAAACGCAGCTAGCCAATCTAAATCTTACCTGGGAAACAGATATTACTGCTAATGTCGGATTGGACTTCGGATTCTTGAATAATCGCCTTAGTGGTACATTTGACGTTTTTCAACGCACTGCTAAAGACTTATTGGATTTTGGACAACTACCTTTTAACTCCTCTATTACCAGAATTGCACAAAATGTAGGCTCTACTAGAAGCAAAGGATTTGACCTTGGTTTAAGCGGCTCAGTGATTAAGAAAAGAGACCTGAATTTGGATTTAAATGTGAATGTGAGTCGCAGCTATGTAGGCTGGGTAGAACGTAATCCAAATGTAGCGCTTAATCCATGGGTTGGTGAAAAAGACGGGCTATTCGATATTTACGGATGGCAGACTAATGGTCTGCTTCGCAGCCGCGATGACATACAAGCTCATAAATCAAGTAACGGAACCGTTATACAACCAGGTTCTTTCCCGGGAAACCCGCGTTACATTGATCAGAATGACGATGGCATAATGAATCAACTTGATGTGGTAAAACTTGGCAACTCGGAGCCTAAATTTAATTTCGGACTTGGTACAACCCTCAGATTTAAATCTTTTGATTTGAATGTTCAGGCTTACGGATTCTTGGGAAGAACGATGGGAGACGGATATAATTTGTTTAGCAATTTATATAACCTTGCTGAGAAGGTAAATCAAAACGAAAGGGTAAAGGAAACTTGGTCATCAACAAACCCTAATGGTACTCGTCCGGGTGTTGCTTCAGGTCCGACAGAGGCTAATAATCCAACCGGAACTACCGATTACTTTTTAACCAGTGTAAACTTTTTGAGAATAAAGAATTTAACTCTGGGGTATAGTTTGCCCACCTCTTTCTTACAGAATAAGAAAATTGCAAGGAACGCTAAGTTATTCGTCGATTTTCAAAATTTGGCAGTATTTACAAATTACAACGGGCTGGATCCTGAGTTGGAGGTGTTTAGTAGGAGAGGCTCTGATATTGTATCAAATGCTTCTCCTTTTCCAATCGCTCGCACTGTTGCTTTCGGCTTAAACGTAACGTTCTAACCTCTTAAATTATAAGACATGAAAAAATTTATATTAGGTGCTGTTGGATTACTATTCCTCTGCACAAACTTTAGTGCTTGTAAGAAAGTACTTGAACCAGAGTTTTACTCACAACTTACAAGTGAAAATTTTCCTTCATCACAGAAGGACGTTAATGCCATTCTTACAGGCTTTTATTCAAACTTTAACCATGATTGGGAAGGACTTTACTGCGCCATTACCAGAGGGAGTTGGAAGTACCAAAGCAATATAGTTACCGACGAAGTGAACGATCGCTGGAATGCCGACGGTCAGGGTAATACCTTCAACTGGGGCTCAAATACTTACGGAGGTGTTTTAAGGAAACTCTCTCCCGTCGTAGCCAGAACCACCGAGTTTATTGAGACATTGAAGACGGCTCCGTTATCAGATGAAGTGAGAAAAGCTGCTACTGCAGAGACAAAATGTTTGCGTGCCTGGATGATGTTTTTAATGTATGATTTCTATGGTCCGGTTAACGTTCGTTTAGATGCTTCCAAATTAGCAGACACAACCTACACGGCTCGTCCTAGCAAAGAGGAATACATTGGCTGGATGGTAAAAGATCTTACAGAAGCTATTCCAGACCTAATGGCTAAAACAAATGGCACATCGAGCTGGGGTAAGGTAAATAAAGGCCTCGCTACAATGCTGTTGATGAAGATTTATATGAATAACAAAGAGTGGGGCAAGGCTAAGCCCCATGCCGAGTCTATGAAGGCTATGGGCTATGTCCTGCTGCCATCATATAAGAATGTTTTCTCACAAGAGGGCAATAATGAAGTGGTTTGGGCATCTCCAAGCGGTATTAACGTAGCCAGCCGCCACATGCCTTGCAGCACACCTTGGGATATCAAAGCTATGCTCGGTCAAAATGTAGATCAGGGCTGGGGCGGACAATTTATTCCATGGGACTTTGTTAATAAATATCAGCCTCAGGATAAGCGTTTAGAAACCATTGCCAGAGAATATCTATCTGTTGACGGGACTACCAAAAGTATGGCTACCACTAATAAAGGCGAACTGGTTCATGGTGCAATTGCATTTAAAGGTGTGGTTCCACATGAGAAAAATAAGTTAGGTGATTTCATGACTGTCGGCTTCAGATATGCTGATGTGCTGTTGTCTCTTGCCGAAATCGAAAATGAATTGAACGGACCAAATTCTATAGCACTTGGATATTTAAAAGAGGTGACAGACAGGGCAACCTATGTGTTGGACGTACCTGCAATTACTGCAAGTAAAGAAGCTTTTAGATTGTTTTTAAGTGATGAAAGAGGTAGAGAATTGTATTGGGAGGGATGGCGCAGACAAGACATGATTAGAATGGGTACCTGGATTCCATGGGGCCTTTCTAAGGGATTCACTGCACAGGAAAAACATAAGTTATTCCCAATTCCGCCAAGCGTTATAAATGAATCTCGCGGGAAAATCGTTCAGAATCCCGGATATAATTAATCCGACCAAATTAATTGTTAGTTAATACCGCAAGAGCTTAAATACAAGTTGAATAAGAATTGACTCTTTTCAACTTGTATGGGCTCCTGCATGTTTTTTCACTTACTAAAATAGTTCGTTATGAAAAGTTACTACATCCGATTCTATCTATCTATGGCTTTTTTGTTTGTAAGTTATTTGTCTCAGGCACAATACACCTTGGTCTGGCAAGATGAATTTAGTACCACGGGATCTACATCTCCAAACGCGGCCCACTGGAATATGGAGAATTGGTGGGCGGGTTATAGTGGTGGTGAAATTCAGGCTTATACACCCCGGTTACAAAACGCACGTGTTGAAAATGGAAACTTAATTATTGAAGCCAAAAGGGAGGCTTATACTACACCTGGTACAATTAAAACAGCGACATGGACTTCTGCACGTCTTCAAACCAGAAAGAAGCATGAGTTGCTTTATGGTAAAATAGAAGTTCGCGCTAAATTACCTGCCGGTGCCGGAACCTGGCCTGCAATATGGATGCTTGCCTCCGACGATATTTACGGAGACTGGCCCATTTCCGGAGAAATTGATATCATGGAGCACACTTATAGTAATAATCAGCAAGGTTCAGTGCACGGCACTCTTCATACGGGCAGTTACAACTGGGTGGACGATACTCATATCACCGCTACATATCCGGTAGCGGATTTTAGTACCGCCTATCACGTATACGGCCTTGAATGGTCACCAACCACACTTAAGATATCGGTTGACGGTAACGTTTACCTAACTCGTACGAAAAGTCCGGGAGATGATCATATGGCCTGGCCATATGATAAACCCGGCTACCTGATCTTAAACGTAGCTATGGGCGCTGGTTATGGCGGGCCTATTGACCCAAATTTAAACTCAGCAACTATGGCGGTTGACTACGTGCGAATGTACTCCTATACGGCTCCTTTGGATACTGAAAATCCCACAGCTCCAGCCTCTTTAACGGGAACGTCTACATCGCCCGCTGTTGATCTTTCGTGGCCCCCATCACGAGATAATTTCAGTGTAAAGCACTATCAGGTATATCAGGGCTTAACCTTAATCGGAACTACGGTCTTCCAAAAATATTTTGTAAATAATCTTCAGCCATATACAAACTACACCTTTAAGGTGCGGGCAGAAGATTATAGTGGACGATTCTCTCCCTTTGTTACAAGTGCTCCGGTAACTACCACAGGGCCCAGTGTCGCGCTTGTAAATCCCGGGTTTGAGGCCGATGCCCCTACTCAAACACCTAGCGGATGGAGTGAGGCCTTCACAACTGCTGCCAGTTACACTGAAGCCGGCGGAAGGTCTGGTTTAAATAAGCTGGTCCATTATGCAGGCACTAGCTTTAAAGCAAGTACCTATAAAACACATACAGGACTGGAAAATGGGACTTACCTTCTGACTGCCTACTACAGAGGAGGTGGTGGTAACATGCAAATGATTGCCAGGGGCTTCGGTGGAACAACCCAATCCGTTAGTTTGGGTACAGTCGTAAGTTCCTGGACGCAAAAGGCAGTTCATAATATAGTGGTTACAAATAATCAGATTACGATTGAGTTTTTAAGTGACTTTAGTACGAGTCCTACTGGTGGGTGGCTAATGATTGATGATGTGGTACTATCAAGAACTGGTAACCTTAGTTTTGAAATTAGTCCCGATTTTAACCTTTGGACAGACTTATATGGCACGAGAAGTATCGTAACTACCGGAGGCTATAACAGCCCTAAATATGCGTCTTTTGGAAGTACCACTTACAACCAAGGCAATGGCGCTACTCACTCCGTAACTGGTTTAACAGCGGGTACCTCTTACTCGCTAAGAGGATGGTTTAAAAACGTGACCGGAAGTGAGGTTTGGCTTATGGTTAAAAATCCAGCCGATAATGTGGATCTGGCTGCCCGGCAGATAACGACCTTGGGCTCGGGCTGGACACAAACATCCGATATTACATTTGTTGCACCTTCTAATTCTGCTAATATAGTTATTTGGGTAGGCCCTTACACTTCTGCTCATTTTGACAACTTCACGGTTACGCCGGTAACTCAGCCAACAACACCGGGCGTTGGTTACTACTGGAGAAATCTGTCATCTTTAACAGATCCCGGTACCAGAATGGCGGAACCTAAGATTAATGATCAAGATGCTACCGAAGAAGGTACGTATCAAATAGAAGATAACAGCAGTGACAACACTTATCAGGCCGCCGGAATTATCTGGAATACTGCTCCGGCCCAAATTTTTTCAGTAAGATTCACAAATGGAGTTACAGACTCCTTTTGGGGCGGATGGTTCGAAAGTGATATGAGTTTACAATGGACTGATAACGGAGGAAACAGTTGGAATAATTCAAGTATGACTTTGACGTCGTCATATCCTTATAGTCATCCTGCCGACGGTTTATACACCTTTAGCGGACCGGCGCTTCCTGTAACTACCAACGGCATAAGAGTGATCGGCAAAGTATATACCCAGGGAAATAACGGCAGCTGGCGTGTTTATGTAGCTGAAATTGAAGCTCGTAACTCTTCTGGAACGAGGATTAATGCTATTGCTGATAATGCAACTTCCCAATTGCAGTTAAATCAAGCTGCTTCAACAGAAAACATTACGGTATATCCAAATCCGGTATCGGATGGCTGGTTAACAGTAAGTTTAACCGAGCAGACAAAAACAATAAGATTGCAGTATCACTGTCTGATTTATCAGGCCGTATAGTTTACAAGAGCAATTTTGTAAGCAACGGAATCAGTGAGCGTTTAAACATAGGAGGAGTACAGCCAGGTATCTATGTTATCAGGCTTCTAGGCTCAAACACTAAGTTTAATGCAAAGATTGTTGTAGAGTAATAAGTTATTGTATGTTCTAGCCCATACAAAAAACCAATTTTATGAATCAATTAACAATCACACTTGGTAGACTGACGAAACCGTGTTCAACCGCCCGGGCAGCTTCCCATCTTATAGAGATTTGATAATGCAGGATTTTTTAATTATTAACTAAAGATATATTTATGAAACATTATTTCACTCAATGCTCACTAGTAATAGCTCTAATGTTTTTGAGCTATTTTTCTCAAGCACAAACCGGAACATTGGTTTGGGCAGATGAATTCAATTATACCGGATCTCCTGCTGCCGCTGATTGGAATATGGAAAATTGGCTTCCGGGGCATGTTAATGGCGAGGCTCAGGCTTATACCAGCAGGGTAGAAAATGCTCGGGTTGAAAATGGAAATTTGATTATTGAAGCTCGGAAAGATAATTACAACGGGTGGCAGTGGACCTCTGCACGTATTCAAACCATGAAAAAGCATGATTTGCTTTACGGAAAAATTGAAGTGCGCGCTCAATTGCCTGCCGGGCAGGGAACCTGGCCTGCAATATGGACACTTCCTTCAGATTGGATTTATGGAGATTGGCCTAATTGCGGTGAGATTGATATAATGGAGCACAGCTATAATCATCTGGGCGAAGTACATGGTTCACTTCATACCGGAAATAATAACTGGACAAATAATACACAGATTACTGCAGCCTATCCTGTAAGCGATTTTAGTACAGCCTTTCATGTTTATGGATTGGAATGGACTCCAACTACCATCAAAATATCTGTGGATAATAATGTGTATCTAACTTTTCAAAGACAAGGCGATTTTATGTCATGGCCATTTGACAAGCCAAATTATCTTATTTTAAATTTGGCAATGGGCGGTGGATACGGTGGTCCTATTAGTAGAAATCTCACCTCAGCGAGAATGACGGTTGACTATGTGAGGATGTATTCGTACCAAGCTCCTCCTGATACAGAAGTTCCTACTGCACCTGTTTCATTAACGGGAATATCAACATCGCCATCTGTTAATCTTTCATGGGCTCCATCAAGGGATAACTTTAGTGTTAAGGAATATGAAGTATATCAGGGTGAAACCTTAATTGGAACTACTATCTGGCAAAAATATTTCATAGATAACCTTCAGCCATTAACCAACTACTCATTTAAAGTTCGGGCGGTAGATTACAGTGGAAATTTTTCTCCTTTTGCTACAACCCAGGTAACCACTATTGGGGCCAGCGTTCCACTTGTAAATCCGGGCTTTGAGGCTGATGCCCCCACTCAAACCCCTACCGGCTGGAATGAGGCATTTACAACAACTGCCAGTTACACCGAGGCAGGTGGAAGATCTGGTTTAAATAAGCTTGTTCATTATGCGGCCACTAAATTCAAGGCAAGCACCTTCCAAACAATTACAGGTCTTGAAAATGGAAACTATACGCTAAGTGCCTACTACATGGGTGGTGGTGGTAATATCCAGATGATTGCTAAAGACTTCGGCGGAACTGCAAAAACTGTTAGCCTGGGTACAGCTACAAATGTTTGGACACAAAAGAAGGTGGAAGGTATTATAGTAACCAATGGTCAGATGATAATTGAATTTTTAAGTGACTTTAGTACAAATCGTAATGGTGGCTGGTTACTGCTTGATGATGTGTCACTCTCAAAAGCAAGTTCATCAACTCAGATTGCCGCAATTTCTTCAGTAGCTCAATCCGAAACGTTGATAGCTGCCATTGGTTCAAACACGAAGCCTTTTCCAAATCCATTTAAAAATGAGGTGACTATTCCGGTAAACGTAACCACAAAAGGTTCGGTGGAAGTCAAGATTTACAGCTTGTCAGGTGCAGTTCTTCGCGCTTTTTCTCTCGGAAACCTGGAAGTGGGTAATCATCAGGTTATATGGGATGGCAATGCGGTTGACGGTAACGCTGTAAAAGAAGGATTTTACATTTATAAAATTACGGCTAACGGTACAACTTCTTCTGGCAAATTAATAAAGGAGAAGTAAGGATTTCTCTTTACTTAAATGAGGGCGTCTCAAAAAGGCGTCCTCTTTTTTTTTGTTATATAGCCAGTATCCCTGGTGATTATTTTTTAGTTCGGTTCTGGCCACGCTATTTTAAAAAAGCGGAGCTTATCCGCGCTTTTAAGCGGCTTTTTTTCTGAT
>JANMZB010000107.1:0-11121 GCA_031382725.1 Sphingobacteriaceae bacterium
GTCCAACTTTTCTCTTTCTGCCGCTTAGTGGTCTGCAGTTTATAAGAGACGGAGCAACCATGAGACCGGTCGCAATAATTCCGGCTTGCTGTAAAAATTTCTTTCTTGTTACCATTTGAAAAAGTAATTATGCGGTTTATCGCTGCTCTTTAAAACAGCACTTTTAGTTAGTTAATTATAGTTTCTTGATCATAATAAATAAAGGCCATGGTTATATGGTTTTCATCAAGTATAATTTGTGCTTAATTTAATGATAGTATATAATTAACCATTTCTTTAGCATCGGCTTCGCTCAAAGCCGGATGGGGGGCCATCGGGATGTTTCCCCAAACCCCGGCTCCACCTTTAACTATTTTGCCAACCAGATAGGTTTTGTCTGCATCAGTATCTTTATACTTCTTCGCAACTTCAATATAAGGTGGGCCTACCAGTTTTTCTTTCTCCTTGTGGCATCCCAAACAATCAGAAGCTGCAATTAGTTGAGCACCTTTTTGAAATGAACCTGTGGCAGGGGCATCCGCAGTACGGTCAGTACCTATATTATTTATCGATGTATCTACATCCGACTGCCTTGCAGCGGAAGCCTGATCATTAGCCGACACGGAATCGTTCTCAGTTTTGGTAGTTGTATTATTAGTGCAGGCTGTTATTACTAAAGCTGCACTAATAATCGATAACATTCTCTTCATTGAATTTAAATTAAATTCCAAGAATCTTTTTGTTGAAATCTGTGGTATCGCCAGCTGCGGCAAAATCATCAAAGGCTTTTTCGGTTACCCGGATGATATGGTTTTTAATAAATTCAGCACCTTCTTTGGCTCCATCTTCGGGATGTTTTAATGCACATTCCCATTCCAATACGGCCCAACCTTTAAAATCGTAAGCGGTAAGCTTACTGAAGATGGATTTAAAATCTACCTGGCCATCTCCTAAAGACCGGAATCTTCCGGCACGGTTTACCCAGCTTTGATAACCTCCATAAACCCCCTGGCGACCGGTCGGATTAAACTCTGCATCCTTAACATGAAACATTTTAATACGCTCATGATAGATATCGATGTATTCAAGGTAATCCAGACATTGAAGAACGAAGTGTGATGGATCGTAAAGAAGGCATGCGCGGGGATGATTGTTTACCTGCTCGAGGAACATTTCGTAAGTAATTCCGTCGTGCAAATCTTCACCAGGATGAATTTCGTAACACAAGTCCACACCTGCTTCATCAAAAGCATTTAGAATTGGAAGCCATCTGCTGGCCAGCTCTTTAAATCCAAGTTCTACCAAACCATTAGGGCGTTGAGGCCATGGATAAACAGTATGCCATAATAACGCACCACTAAACGTGGCATGTGCATTTAAGCCTAGATTTTGTGAAGCTTTAGCTGCATATTTTAATTGCTGAACTGCCCAACTTTGACGGGCAGCCGGATTGCCTTTAACGCTATCAGGAGCGAAAGGATCAAACAAGGAATCGTACGCTGGATTAACAGCAACCTGTTGCCCTTGCAAATGGGTTGAAAGCTCGGTGATTTCCAGTCCGCAACCATTTACAATTCCCTTTATTTCGTCCGCGTAGGTTTTACTTTCGGCAACTTTTTGAAGGTCAAAAAAATTGCTGTCCCACGTAGGGATTTGAACTCCTGCATATCCTAAACTCTTGGCCCATTTGCATATAGACTCCAAAGAATTGAATGGAGCCTCAGCCCCCATAAACTGGGCTAAAAATATTGCCGGTCCTTTTATTTTATTCATAGCTATATTTAAACTTCAAAATTGGTCCATTTTATTTCGCTCGCGCTGCTTTTCACAACATTTTCTATAAATGCCATTCCTCTGATTCCTTCATCTACAGAAGGAAAATCCAAAGCTTCCTGTGAAGGTGTAGTGCCATCTATTCTAGCGCCTAATGTTAAGGCGAAATTGCGATAAAGATTTCCGAATGCCTCTAAATAACCTTCCGGATGACCTCCCGGAGTACGACAATTATGAGTGGCGTAAGTTGAAAGGTGATTAGGATAATTCGAGCCAGCTCTTAAAATCTGAGTAGGTTGATCGAGTGATTTATATAATAAGGTGTTAGGTTCTTGCTGAGCCCACTCTAATCCACCGTTTTCGCCATAGACTCTAATACGAAGAGCATTTTCTTCACCGGCCGCTACCTGAGAGGCCATTAAAACCCCGGCAGATCCGTTAGCAAATTTCAACAAAACGTTTCCATCATCATCTAAGGCACGGCCATCAACCATAATGTTCAGATCAGCGCAAAGCTTTGTAATTTCAGAACCTGTAACGTATTCGGCAAGGTTTGCAGCATGTGTACCAATATCACCCATACATCCGCTCTTACCAGATTTTTTTGGATCTGTTCTCCATGCCGCCTGAGCATTTCCTTCTCTTTCACTTAATCTGCTCAACCATCCCTGAGGATATTCAACGTAGACTTTTCTTATTTTACCAAGCACACCATCCTTTACCATTTGTCTGGCTTGTTTAACCATCGGGTAACCGGTGTATGTATGGGTTAATAATAGCAATAAGCCTGTTTCTTCTACTTTTGCTTTCAATTGCTTTGCTTCATCAAGGCTTAGCGCGATGGGTTTTTCAATTACTACATGGAAGCCTTTATCTAGAGCCATCATCGCAGGAGCAAAGTGCGCAAAATTTGGAGTAACGATTGTTACAAAATCAATCCGCTGATCTGCCGGCAAGGTGCTTTCCTTTTCAAGCATTTCTTCGAAAGAAAGATAAGTTCTGTCTTCTGATAAGAATAAAGCTTTACCGCTTTCTTGAGCGACTTCAGGATTAATACTTAAAGCCCCGCAAACTAATTCGATAAGGCCGTCCATGTTTAGTGCAACCCTGTGGATTGCTCCGATGAAGGCGTCTTTTCCTCCACCGATCATTCCCATGCGTAATTTTCGATTCATTTTATGATAAATTTTCTTTCAATTATGATTAACAAATAGCGAAACTAATATTAGTTAGCACGAATACCCAATTTAAAGGAAAAAAATCAGGCTAATTAACAGCCCAGGCTCTATCGCCTTTTTTATATGGGATACAACCCTCGAATTTACCCGGTACTGGAATATATCTTAAGACTTTTGTAGCACCAACTTGGGAAGTGAAAAACCCTAAAAGTGTAAGCTCCTTCATCATTCGAAAATAATGATTCGGCTCTTCGGGCTTTTTCTTTGCCTGAAATTCGTTTTGCTCCTTGTCCAACTTCGTTAAAAGTTCTGTACGCTGATCAGCACTAGTCTCCAAAAACCGCTTACCGAATTGTTTATCAGAAGCATTATCAAGGCTGCTGATACCTTCTACGAATACTTCCTGATCCTCTTTGGTATAACAATCCTGAACCATAACAGTCATAAACTGGCCAACCTTTGCAGCTTTAGCACCCGGAGTACTAGTTTGGGGAAGTATAGTTTCGGCTATTTCATCTAATATTTTTAACTGATTTTCATCAAAAAGAGCATTTATTTTATTGGCTTTAGGTGTACAGCCGAATTGAAGAAATAAGTCAGATCCGATGACGGAACCACCCAGCATCAATGCTACTCTTGAAATTGCATCACGTCTGTTCATTTGCTTTTATTAAACGTTAATTAAGATATATGTTGAAACTTCTTCCCAAAATTGCTTTAGATGTTCATTCGTTTCAATTCTTTAACTGCATGATCTACAGCACGCGCCGTTAAAGCCATATAGGTGAGTGATGGATTTACACAACTTCCGGAGGTCATACAAGCTCCATCAGTTACATATACATTCTTAGCATCCCAAACCTGGTTCCATTCGTTCAAAACCGATGTTTTAGGGTCGCGACCCATTCTGGCTGTACCCATCTCATGAATTCCCTGCCCCATTGCATAACCGCCATCATAAGTGCTTACATTTTTAAGGCCGGCAGCTTCCAGAATTTCCTGCGCATCTATCATCATATCTTTGCGCATTTTGATTTCGTTGTCTTTAATTTCACAGTCCATAGACAACACAGGCAAGCCCCATTTATCCTTTTTAGTTTTATCTAGTGTGATCTTATTTTCATGATAAGGAAGAATCTCGCCAAAAGCGGTCATCCCCATGGTCCATCCTCCTGGTTCTGATAAAGCATCTTTAAGCTCAGCACCAATACCCATCTCGGCAATATCCCGGCTCCAGCCACTACGACTTGCTCCACCCTGATAACCGAAACCGCGCAGGTAATCACGTTTATCATCAAATATATTCTGGAACCTGGGGATGTAAATTCCATTAGGTCGGCGGCCATAGTAGTATTTATCCTCATAGCCTTCGACTGTTCCACTTGCACCACATTTAAAATGATGGTCCATCACATTGTGACCCAGTTCACCACTGCTACTTCCTAATCCATCAGGCCAGATATCTGTAGCGGAATTCATCAATACCCAGGCAGAATTTAAAGCCGAGGCGCATACAAAGACCACTTTAGCAAAGTATTCGTAGGTTTGATTAGTTTCAGCATCAATAATTTCTACTCCCGTTGCTTTCTTTGTGTCTTTATCATACAGAATCCTTTTTACGATAGAGAAAGGCCTTAACGTAAGATTTCCCGTAGCTACCGCAGCGGGCATAGTAGCAGACTGAGTACTAAAGTAAGCTCCAAACGGACATCCCAGCCAGCACTTATTGCGATATTGACAGTTCGTTCTGTTATTGTGAGGAGCAGTGAGATTTGCCGTTCGACCGATAATGATTTGGCGCAAACCTTTATAATGCTCTTTAACTCGATTTGAAACATCTTTCTCAACGCAATTCATTTCCATTGGAGGGAGAAATTCACCGTCGGGCAATTGAGGAAGACCATCTCTCGATCCACTGATTCCGGCAAATTTTTCGGCATAGCTATACCAGGGTGCAATATCTTTATATCGAATTGGCCAGTCGACAGCTATACCTTCTTTAGCATTTGCTTCAAAATCAATCTCACTATGCCTATAACTCTGACGTCCCCACATTAATGATCGGCCTCCTACATGATAACCACGATACCAGTCAAAACGCTTGGTTTCAACATAAGGACTTTCTTTTTCGTTCGTCCAAAAATCCAGATTCGACTCGTTTAAAGTATAATCCCTTTTTAAAACAGGATAATCCTCCTCCATTTGCTTGGTTTTACCACCTCTATGCGGAAAGTCCCAGGGATTTTTATTCGTATTTACATAGTCTTTGATATGCTCGATGTTTCGACCACGTTCAAGCACAATGGTTTTTAGTCCCTTCTCAGTAAGCTCTTTAGCAGCCCACCCTCCGGAAATCCCTGAACCTATTACGATTGCATCATATGTATTGCTACCCATTAATCATTGAATTTATTTGGTTTGTTCTATTACCTGCTATTTGGAACAAGGTTAAATTATACGTAAAAACAGTGCTTGAATTTATGGATAAACACCGACAACCGTTTGTAACGAAGCTGTTATTGAATCGCTATGCCTTGACATTCGAGGGCTTTTTCATCCTTGCCCGGTAATAAATAAAATTAATCAGGAGAGAGAAAATCAGTATAAGCAACCCAAAGAATTCCCGGGCATTTTCGATGTAAGGTTTACTTGCTTTCATTGATTGTGCAAGATTTTCGCTATCATGTTCATTCATCCAGCTAAGTACTCCATCCTTGTCGAGAAGGCGTGGTATAGCGAAGATTATATAAAATGCAATACCAACTAAATAAGCTTTTGGGTAATACTTGTTTCTAAATGCATAGAAACACAATACGGCCGAATAAAGATAAATCGGGATCCAGATATAAGGATCGGGATCGTTATATTGAAGTCCGGCCGATATGATAAATAATACACAAAATATAAGATTAACAGCTCTGATAATTGGGTTGCTTTGAATCATTAAATATTTATTGAAAGGTTTAAAATTCTATTCGTAAAATTATTCCTATTTGGTGTAGGCTAAATCTCTATTCTTTTTTAGAAGCAATTTTTGAACAATTAACTTACCTAATTCCTGCCCTTGCTTGTTTCCTACTTCACAAGAGTTGACATAATGAATACCCCCAAAAACTCGCGACATACCGGCTTCCCGGGCTGCAAGCCTGAACGATTTAAATGAACGCTCAGCAATCCCGAACTCTGTTTCTGATGTATCTCTTAATGAAACTGAATCACCAATTCGGGCGGTAAGAACTTCCGCTGCAGCGGCAGAAATAACAGCATGACCGCTGGTATATTCGGGGAAAGGAGGTGTTTGTATATAAGGCCGCCAATTCGGCTCGATAAATTTTGTAATTACCGTTTCCGGGCGCACATAATTAGTTTTATACTTTGTATACCAGCAACTTATAAAGCCATCGAATAAAGCAATTGAAGCTTCGGCATAAGTACTAACAGTAGAATTAAAATCGTTTTTATTGTTTTGAGTAGCAATTCCTACGATATTCATCCAATGCCCGCCAGGTGAGAATTTTTTTGTAGCGTATGATACGTGACCAACAACGTTCATTTTAAAGGGATTGTCGTCCCAGAAGTCAGCAATATGTTTTTGCTCGTTCGTCAAACTATCACCCACCATCTTTACTTCAAGCATATTCTTGTAAAACTGGCTATCCTTATTTTTAACATTAAATATTGGAGGGGGCGGACAAGTTACCTGACCAGCTGATTCTAAAACCATAGGGCGTATTTCAAACCAGTGAGGTTCTAAAGCCGGTGTATACATTGGCGGGGTTGGAACCCAACGGCCATCTTCTTCGGTAACGGTAAACTTACTTGCCGCCCGGGTTTGCAAGTAGTTATCGCCTTTGCTCCACTTTATAATGTGCATTGCTACAGTATCTGCATAAATTAGGGATGCCTCAAGCTTCTCCTTTGGAAGGCCAGAATTTTTAGCTGTTTTTTTCAATTCAACAATGTATTCGTTCATGCTTCCTTCCGGAAATGTAACAGCGTTCCCTACTTTACAAAAAGCAAGTAACGCCGCATACTGGTAATCAATAGCGTCTTTCTTTACAGGAAGCGGAACTTTTGGTAAATGTTTGATTTGACCAGATAAAGAATTATAGTTAGTGGGGTCTCCGGCAACAATTATTTCGTATGCTGCAATGTTTGCATAAACATAATTTCTTGACGCAATTACCGGAGGAAAACCATTCTCTAAAACAATATTATTCAGTCTTTTGACCGTGATACGATATAAAGCTGGGTCATGTAAAACCTTAGCAGGATCCCCTTTTTTACATGAAAAAACGGTACAAAGCGGGAGTATAAAAATGCACAATTTAACTAATCGGTTCATAATAGTTTAAGCGGAAAGATTTAGGCAATATTGTGATATTTTAAGATTGATTTACTCTTAATCAATCTCATTATTAAAGTAGGAATTATAACGTTGCACGATGAATTAATTACTCAAATTTACGCTGCGTGAGTTTCCTTTAAAACTGTAAATTGTAAGGTTTGATACTTCTTTCGGAACTTTCAAAACTCTGGAACTTTGTGAAAGATAACCGTTTCCATAATAAAACTCACAACGTTGTTTTTTACCATCCTTAAAAGTCATCAACCCGTAAGAATCATCTAAATTTAACACAACCGATTTATAACTTTTTGAAATTGTACTTTCAAATGCACTTAGTGGCCCACTATTAGTGGCGGCTACGAGAAGAGACTGCCCATTTTTAGATACTAATTCTATCAATGATTTCCCATCATCTTTGACCATAAAACCACTCTGATTGACTGTAACAGGAGCAAATCCACCTTTCCCATCTCCCTTTAAATATAAACCTATCATAGCATCGTACCAGCCTGTTAAAACTTCTGTAGCATAAGAGTTTCCGGTAAGAAGTACATCCAGTAAGTTGTCACCGTCATAGTCCTTTACCAACATCCCATATACCGGCGAAAACTGTGATTTTAACGGAAGGTCTTTTATTCTAAATTTCCCTCCTCCAAGGTTCTCAATATTAACAGAACTCATCTTCTTAGCCTTCACGATGAAAGCACCCTCCATTTCTTCTTTCGAAAAAATCTTGTCGAATGTTGATTCGCCGTAGGAAGAATAGCTATAGAGCCGTTTTCTTAATGCTGGTATCTGAAAGATTAACTCGTCGCGCGGATGCGTGGGATGTTCTTTCCCTTGCACATAAAGACATAAAATCGGATCTAGTGTCCCATTTTTGTCGTAATCTTTTGCGCATATACTTACCGGTTCCTCATTAGATGCTTTATATTTAGAGTTCAATCCCAAATTCCCTGCGATGTAATCTGTATCTCCGTCATTATCAAAATCGCCCGAGGTTATGCTGTTCCACCAACCCTCTGTATTTTGTAAAGTGGTTTTATTTGTCACATTTATTAAGCGCCCTTTAATATTAGCAAAAAAAGATAATGGCATCCATTCACCAACTACAATGAGATCAATTTGATTATCATTATTAAAGTCAGTCCACAAAGCACTGGAGACTAGCCCAATATTTTTTAAGCCCTGAGCGACAGCGTCCGTAACATCTACAAATTTTCCCCCATCATTTCTAAGAATAGAACTCTGAGCCGGAAGTGGATATTTGTTTGGGACGATTCTGCCTCCAACAAAAAGATCCAAATCATTGTCTTTATCAAAATCAGCTGCAATGACGCAAGATCCACTTGCCTTTAGAGCTGGCAGTGCAGATTCATCCAAAGTAAAATTTCCTTTTCCGTCATTTTTATACAGACGATCCTGATAAAAATCAGAGTTTTCGGGATACTCGTTCCCTCCACTAACAACGTAAAGGTCAAGATCCTTGTCTGCATCGGCATCAAAGAAAAGCACTCCCATATCTTCCTGCGGTTTATTATCACCAAATAAAGGTTTGCTTATAAATTTACCGTTGGCTCTTTGAATAAATAATGTCCCGGGATGATTTGTAGATCCTCCAACGTAAAAGTCTTCCATTCCATCATTGTTAACATCGCCCGCTGCCATTCCGGGCCCATCTTGTGAATATTTTCTTGGAAGTAATGATTGATTTACAAAGTCTTTGTACTCTGTTTCCTGATGTGTAAAATTAAGATTATAGTTTTTTGAAACTTCAGTAAATAAAGGTTTGATCTTTTGAGTAGCATTTATAGTTTCAGCAACTGCAGATTTATAGTCAATAATAAGCGTTTGATTAGCTTTTACGTTTTTAATGATTTGTTGCTTTTTATCAGGCCAGGTTATTACTAACTGCTTTATTAAACTGTCTTTACCCAGCCCAAAGTGTGCCTTACTATCTACTGTAGATTTATAACCTTTATGTGTATAATGCTCGTAAGTTAAATTGCTGTGAGGCATTTCTATTGTAACAGAAGACCCAATGCCAAAAGGATTAGAAGCAGATCCCTTAAATTTAATAGTTAAATAATGATAAGCTGCCTTTTTTTCCGAGTTATTCCGATATATGAACGCATTATCGTCGATATTATTTATGGCTAAATCAAGGTCCCCATCATTGTCTAAATCCACATACACTCCGCCATTAGAGTAACTTGGCTGGTCTAAGCCCCATAGTTTAGATTTATCTGTAAATGTTAAATCATGATTATTCTGATATATATAATTATGTATTTTAACATCTTTTACTTTTTTAAAACGCTCGTAAAATTCAGCTTTTTGGATTTTTGGGTCTCCGAAAGGATTGTTCTCAGTTTCAGTGTTAACAATGAAGTCTAAGTTTGTAACGTCACGTCTGTATCCATTTGTTACCAATATGTCCCGAAAACCATCATTATCAAAATCCGCAAACAAAGGGCCCCAACTCCAATCAGTTTTACTAACCCCGGCAAGCTGACCAATCTCGCTATATGTGCCATTGCCGTTATTTAACTGGAGCGAATTTCGAACATACTGCGGCTCATACCCTAACTTCAGGTTCATCCCAAACGTATCATAGTTACCAGGCAATAACATTGTTTTCTGGCGCAAGTTATCCTCCGGAAGCATATCCAAAACCATTATTTCAGCCAACCCATCGTTATTTAAATCGGCAATATCAGTACCCATGCTATTAAAGCTTTGATGCTTTAACATCGTGCTTATTTTATTTGAAAAGGTTCCGTTCTGATTATTTATCCAAAGTAAATCGTTGCTTATAAAGTCATTTGCAACATAAATATCCGGCCAACCGTCTTTATTGATATCACTCACGCAGACTCCCAGTCCATACCCTTCTATTGTAATCCCAGCTTCTTTCGAAACATTAGAAAAAGTATTATTTCCATTATTACGGTATAATCGATCAGTACTCAATCCATTTCCGGTAAGCTCTTTAGGTCTTTTTAAGTTTCTATTAAACTTTTCAATTGCATTTGTAAGGAGGTACATATCCAAATCGCCATCCATATCATAGTCGAGAAAGGCCGAATGTGTGCTATAGCCTTTGTCATCAAGGCCGTATTTATGAGCAGACTCGGTGAAAGTATTGTTCTTGTTATTTATATATAGGAGATTGGAATAATCGGATTGATTCGCAGGGCCTGCAACACAAATGTAAATATCAAGCCAGCCGTCGCTATTAATATCAACCATGGAGACACCAGTGGTCCATTTACTAGTAGAAACCCCAGCACTTTTGGTGATCTTCTCAAATTTGAGGCCCCCTTTATTTAAGTACAATTCACCTGAAACCATGTTTCCTGTGAAAAACAAATCCTCCAAACCGTCATTATTAATATCTCCGGCAGCTACACCGCCACCGTTGTAGATATAATCAAACTTTAGTGAGTTGAAGTCTTCATTTTCAGTGATTTTATTGTTGAAGTCAATGCCAGTATCATCTGGGCTTAAGAGAGAAAATAAAGCAGGGCTATCCGAGTTAAAATAATTGCATGAAATAAACGGGCAAATAAAAATTAAAACAATGAAATAAAGATTACAGTAAAAAAATGATTTATATATTATATGAGGTAAAGAAAATCTGGTTAAATTATTTAGGAATTGAGCTAGCTGCTGCATATATAAAATAAAGGAATAAATAAACAATAACCAACGAAGATTTCAATCAACCCTTTAATGTATCAGATAACTATAAAAGAAATCTGGCATCCTAAAATTAAAAACTTTAAATAAAAAAGAGGCTATATCTCATAGATACAGCCCCTTTTTTTTTAAAGGCAAAAC
>JANMZB010000111.1:0-1367 GCA_031382725.1 Sphingobacteriaceae bacterium
TAGCTCCGTAGCCCAGGCATTAATGCCTGGGCTACGGAGCTACCGATAGGCTGACGAGCAACATTCTGATGTTCCCGAAATCATCCATTCCAGCTCATCGGGTAGTGCTCATCCACGTACGCCAGCGCCGCTTCGGTGAGATACAAGGGTCGGAAAGTATCCACCATGACGGCCAGTTCTTCCGTTTTCACCGCCCCGATGCTGGCTTCGGCGGTACCGGGGTGCGGACCGTGTGGCAACCCACCGGGATGCAACGTGAACGATCACGATCCCCTTTCAATACCGCGTCGGCTCATAAAGTTTCCTTCGGCGTAGTACAGCACCTCGTCCGAGTCGATGTTGGAGTGATTGTAGGGGGCCGGAATGGAAAGCGGGTGGTAGTCGAACAGGCGCGGGACAAAGGAGCAAATAACGAAATTATGCGCCTGGAAAGTCTGGTGTACGGGCGGTGGCTGGTGAATCCGGCCGGTAATGGGTTCAAAGTCGTGAATAGAAAGGGCGTACGGATACAGAAAACCATCCCAGCCTACGACATCCAGCGGACTGAATTCGTATTCATAGCCGTGCAGATAGCCGCCTTTTTTAATTTTCACCAGGTGCTGGCCCGTATCTTTGCCCTGAAGCAGTTGGGCGGGCGGACGAATATCGCGCTCGCAGTAGGGCGAATGCTCCAGCAACTGTCCCAATTCATTGCGGTATCTTTTCACCGTTTCAATGGGGGCCGCCGATTCGATAATGAGCAGGCGGACGGGCTGCGCGTCAAATTCTACTTGATAAATAGTTGTTCGGGGAATGACCACGTAATCGCCGGTTGCGAACCGCAGGCTGCCAAATTGAGAGATGACTTGTCCGCTTCCTTCGTGCACAAATAATACCTCGTCCGCTTCCCCATTTTTGTAAAAGTAGTTCATCGCCGACTCCGTTGGACTACAAATCGCCACTGAAACATCACTGTTGGCCAGGAGTGTCTGACGGGCTTCGAGGTAGTCGCCTCCGGTAGTTCGGATGCCGGAAGTTTTCAGGTGGGTTTGTTTCAGTGGGTAGTCACGGGCCATACGGTATCCGGTTGGGACGGGGTCGTGTACCCGTTTGACCTTCGTAGGGGCATTTCGGTGGTAAAGAATGGAATAGATGCCCGAGAAGCCTTTGGAACTGACTACCTCTTCTTTATAGAGACTGCCATCCGGTTGCCGGAACTGCGTATGACGCTTGTGGGGTATATCACCCAGTTACTAATGCGAATCAAGAGTTGAAGACCAGGCAAATAAGGGCAGCAGCGAGTCTGCCATAACAATGCAGCCAGAGTCCCTTTTCAGAGCGAACTTTACTGGCAGTTTGAATTTGCGTCTTCTCAATGAGCCAGTTAA
>JANMZB010000117.1:0-5024 GCA_031382725.1 Sphingobacteriaceae bacterium
AGCAGTATTTACACATCACATGCATATAACCCATCGCCATCATGGCGATAGATAATTGTATGTTTCTACGTGAAACTGTTTCCCCCGAATAATTTGTTGGTCTGATTAATAAAAAAATAACACTTGAAAACACTCAAAATAGCTATCCAGAAATCGGGTAGATTAAACGAAAAATCTGTTGAGCTTCTTAAAAACTGCGGTTTAAGCTTCGAAAATTATAAGAGCTCTTTAATATCTCCCGTTTCAAATTTCCCTCTGGAAATACTTTTTTTAAGAGATGATGATATACCTGAATATGTTCAGGATGGCATTGCTGATTTAGGAATTGTTGGCGAAAATGTGATAAATGAAACTGAGGTTGATGTAGCTTATTTACAAAAACTTGGCTTTGGGAAATGTTCGTTGAAACTGGCGATACCAAATAATTCTGCGATCAAAGAAATTTCGGATTTAAACGGAAAATCGATAGCGACCTCCTACCCTGTTATCCTTGAAAAATTTCTGGCAAGCCATAATGTAAAGTCCGATATCAGAACGATATCAGGTTCGGTGGAAATTGCACCGGGACTTGGATTAAGCGATGCGATTTGCGACTTAGTTTCTACCGGTGGAACCTTAATTAGTAATGGTTTAAAGCCTTTCGGCGATGTGATGTATTCCGAAGCGGTACTTATAGGCCGCAAGGGAGAAGAACAAAATCCGCTGATCGTGGAGTTAATTGATCGTGTTCAGTCGGTGCTTCGGGCTAAAGAAACTAAATATGTTGTTTTGAATATTGAGCGTAAAAATATTGAACAAATTAAGGCTCTCCTTCCGGGGATAAAAAGTCCAACTGTTGTTCCATTGGCTGAAGAAGGATGGGTTGCGGTGCATACGGTTATCCCTGAAAAGGATTTCTGGAGTAAGATTTCGCAACTTAAGGCGGCGGGCGCTGAGGGGATAGTAGTGATGCCTATTGAAAAGATAATATTGTAAGAAAGGTCGGTGGAGACACCGACCTTGGATGGTTTTCGCCATGGTTGGTGTCCCCACCAACCATACGTTGATTGCTGTTTGAAGTCCTAAAAAATAAAATGCTAAAGACCCATAACTATAAAGATTTAACGAAAGCACAAATTCAAAGCTTGATCAATCGGAATACCGATGAGGATAATTCGATTAAAGATCGTGTGCATTCTATAATTTCTGAAGTTAAGCAAAATGGCGATCAGGCACTTATCGCTTTTGCAGAGAAGTTTGATGGAGTGAATCTTGAACGTGCTTTTTTAAACAAGGAAGAGATAATCTCTATAGCCAAATCTATTGGCGAAGCTCAAAAAAAGGCGATAGATACTGCTTATCAAAACATCAAAAAATTTCACGAAAGTCAGGTGGTAGCCGAAGCTAAAGTAGAAACTATGCCGGGTGTAAATTGCTGGAGAGAAACTCGGGCAATTGAGAAAGTTGGTTTATATATTCCCGGTGGTACTGCAGTTCTCCCGAGCACTTTTTTAATGCTTGGTATTCCTGCAAGAATTGCTGGTTGTAAAGAAATAGTTGTTTGTTCGCCGCCTCAAAAAGGGACGGCACAAAATTTAGTTAATTGTTATGTTGCTTACGTTGCTCAACTACTTGAAATAGAAAGAATCTATTTGGTTGGTGGTGCACAAGCTATAGCAGCTATGGCATATGGTACTGAAACTATTCCTAAAGTTGATAAGATATTTGGCCCTGGTAATCAGTACGTAACTAAAGCAAAGACCATTATTCAATCCTCCACGCAAACAGCGATTGATATGCCCGCAGGTCCTTCAGAAGTTTTGGTTATCGCGGGTGAAACGGCTAATCCCGCCTTTGTAGCTGCGGATCTTTTAGCTCAATCTGAACATGGAGCAGATTCACAAGCGGTGCTTGTTGCAACATCTCAGACAATTATTAACGATACCATTATTGAACTCGAAAAGCAATTATCAGTGTTGCCGAGAAAGGATATTGCAGCTAAAGCCATAGCAAATTCTTACGCTGTCTTAGTTGAAAACTTGACTGAGGGAATGGAGTTCAGCAATGCCTATGCACCGGAGCACCTGATTTTAGCAACGAATAACTGGCAGGAAATAACCACTCAAATTAGTAATGCAGGATCTGTTTTTCTTGGAAATCTAACACCCGAAAGTGCCGGCGACTACGCTTCGGGAACCAACCATACGTTGCCTACAAGTGCATACGCACGCTCCTATTCCGGCGTATCGGTTGATTCATTCGTGAAAAAGATTACTTTCCAGCATCTGTCGCCGGAAGGCGTCAAAAATCTGGGAAATACTGTAGAGATTCTGGCGGAGCTCGAAGGGCTGCAGGCGCATAAAAATGCGATAAGTGTAAGATTACAATCACTATAACTTTCCAAAGTTTAAAACTTTTGGAAAGTTTGAACTTCGAAAAATGGAATTCAATTTAAATAACTTATTAAGAGAAAATATAAAGAACCTTGTGCCCTATTCATCAGCACGAGATGAATTTAAAGGCGAAGCATCTATATATCTGGATGCGAACGAAAACAGTTACGGTTCTCCCCTGCCTGCCGCATTCAACCGGTATCCCGATCCTTTACAGTTTGCGGTAAAAACCCGGATCAGTGAAATTAAGGGTGTTCCTCCAGGGAATATTTTCTTAGGCAATGGCAGCGATGAAGCAATTGATATTTTATTCAGAGCATTTTGCCGACCGGGAATTGATAATGTGATCACCGTGCCTCCTACGTATGGAATGTATGAGGTTTCCGCTAACATTAATGATGTGGCGATTAAAAAGGTTCCCCTTACGGGAGATTATCAATTGAATCTCGAAGAAATTGCAGCAGCGATTGACGAGAATACTAAGCTTATTTTTATTTGTTCGCCCAATAATCCAACGGCAAATTCGATAAACCGCAACGACATCGAAAGCATTCTTACCAATTTTAATGGTTTGGTTGTGATTGATGAGGCATATATAAACTACTCTCGTCAGAAAACTTTTATTCAGGAATTAACTGAATACAGTAATTTGGTTGTATTGCAAACTCTTTCTAAAGCTTGGGGCTTAGCGGGTTTACGTATCGGGATGGCTTTTGCAAGCGAGGAGATTATCGAGGTTTTTAATCGCGTAAAGCCACCTTATAATATCAACCAGGCATCGCAGCAGCTTGCTCTTGAAGCTTTGAACAATATTGAGCAGGTAAATGGCTGGATTAAAGAAACGATTAGCGAACGTGAAAAACTGGTCGCGACTTTAGCGCAACTGCCAATTGTGATCAAGATCTTTCCTTCCGACGCAAACTTTATTCTGGTGAAAACCACCGATGCCAGAGGCATTTATAATTATCTGGTAGAAAAAGGTATTATTGTACGCGACCGCTCAAAGGTGGAACTCTGCGAGGGCAGTCTGAGAATTACGATAGGTACGCCTGCGGAAAATGACAAACTAATTAATGAACTTAAATCCTTTGCAGGATGAGAAAAATATTATTTATAGATCGCGACGGAACTCTTTGTATTGAGCCCGAAGATTACCAGGTAGATTCATTTGAAAAATTGAAATTCTATCCGGAAGTATTCAAATATCTCACAAAAATAGCTGAAGAACTTGATTACGATCTCGTAATGGTAACCAACCAAGATGGCTTGGGTACTGCAGCACACCCCGAAGAAAATTTTTGGCCGGTTCAGGAATTTATTATTGATGCCTTTAAAAGTGAACGGGTTGTTTTTAATGAAATCATTATCGACAAAACCTATCCGCATGAAAATGCGCCTACACGAAAGCCTGGTACGGCTCTTTTGACTCATTATTTCGATACTGAAAAATACGATCTCAAGCATTCCTATGTGATCGGTGATCGGATAACTGATGTAGTGCTGGCGAAAAATCTAGGCTCAAAAGCTATCTGGATAAAACAGGATGCAAATTTAGGTGCTGATGAAATAAGAGAACAAGTAGTTGAATTACAAGAGTACATCGCTTTAGATACGGCTAATTGGAAAGATATTTATGAATTTTTAAAAGTCGGAAAGCGCGAAGTTGAACATCGTCGCAGCACCAAAGAAACCGATATTCACATAAAGCTCAATCTCGACGGTAAAGGAGATTCTACCATCTCAACAGGTCTTCATTTTTTTGATCATATGCTAGAACAAATCGCCCGTCACGGTAGTATTGATTTAGAAATAAAGGCTGAAGGCGATTTACATATCGACGAACATCATACGATTGAAGATACCGGAATTGCTTTAGGAGAAGCAATTGGACAAGCTTTTGGCGATAAACGTGGAATCGAACGATACGGATTCTGTCTTCCAATGGACGATTGTTTAGCACAGGTTGCTATCGATTTTGGCGGAAGAAACTGGATTGTTTGGGATGCTGAGTTTAAGCGCGAAAAGGTTGGCGAGATGCCTACTGAAATGTTTTACCATTTCTTTAAGTCTTTTAGCGATGCTTCAAAATCGAATTTGAATATAAAGGCGGAAGGCCAAAACGAACATCATAAAATTGAAGCTATTTTTAAGGCTTTCGCAAAAGCAATAAAAATGGCGGCTAAGCGGGATGTGAATAATATGCAGTTACCGAGTACTAAGGGGGTATTGTAAGGCCCCTATCCCCTAAAGGGGGAATGTAAGTGTTAATGAGAAGCGGATAATGCCCCTAAAGGGGGAATGGAAGCGTGAATGCTAAATGAATATTACTAAATGAGCAAAAATAACACACTCAGCATAAGCACCCAGCCTCCCCCTTCAGGGGGCGGGGGGCTCGGCATCATAAACTACGGCGCTGGCAATATATTCTCATTAACTGCAGCCTTGGACAGGCAGAATATCGAATATGAAATGATAGATTCTGTTGAAGGTTTTGATAAGTATGAGCGCTATATCATTCCTGGTGTCGGGCATGCTGGTGCAGCCATGCATAGCTGGCCAGACCTACCCTCTGCTGTTTCCGAGATCCACCGTGTGTTGAAACCAGGAGGCCGGTACTTTGCAACTACGATTTTAGCTAGCTACTTTTCAATT
>JANMZB010000124.1:0-2283 GCA_031382725.1 Sphingobacteriaceae bacterium
AGCCGGACTCAAAGTTAATGCTAAGAAATCATTCTTTGGCAAATCCGAGCTAGAATATTTGGGTTACTGGATTACTCGTCAAGGTATCCAGCCTCTTCCCAAGAAAGTTTCAGCAATTCTTCAAATTGCTGCGCCTAAAACTAAACGAGAACTTCGTCGGTTTATTGGCATGGTCAATTATTATAGAGATATGTGGATTCGTCAATCTGACATCCTTACACCTCTTACACAGCTTGTATCCAAAACTGTGAAATGGATTTGGACAGAAGAACAACAAAACGCATTTGATATGATGAAGAAGCTTTTGAGCCGAGAAGCTTTGCTCTCTTATCCTGACTTCTCAAAGCCGTTTGACATTCATACAGATGCCAGCCATCATCAGCTTGGCGCCGTCATATCACAGGATCACCGTCCTATTGCTTTCTATTCACGAAAGTTAAACCCCGCTCAAACACGCTATACTACCACTGAACGTGAATTATTAGCTATTGTAGAAACTCTCAAAGAGTTCCGCAATATTCTACTTGGTCATCACATTCGTGTGTTCACAGACCATAAAAATCTCACATATAAGAATTTTAACACTGAGCGTGTTATGCGTTGGCGCCTAATTCTAGAAGAATTTGGTCCCGATCTCAATTATATCAAAGGTGAGAAAAATATTGTTGCCGATGCTTTGAGCAGGTTAGGCATTGAACCTCCCGTCATCAACAATGACGTATCGCTACCCAAACAAGCTGAGATTTTTGGGCAAACACTTATGGATGTTTCTGATCAGCTTATCCCCATCCAATTCAAACAGCTTCAATCTGCCCAACAGCAGGATCCACAGCTCCTTTTGTCGTTATCAGACTCCCCAGCACTTCATCTCAAATCTTTTTGTGGGGGCGGCAAGCGCAGAATGCTCATCTGTCGAAAGGACAAAATAGTCGTACCAATATCATTGCAACAACGTATGGTTGAATGGTATCATGAAATTTTATGTCATCCAGGAATGACAAGAACAGAAGAAACGATTCGCCAGCATTTTTGGTGGAATACATTAAGAAAAGATGTACAAACTACATGTGAAACATGTGATGTTTGTCAACGTACTAAACGCACCAACATTAAATATGGGCATTTACCAGAAAAGGTTGCTGAAAGCAAACCATGGGATATTTTATGTGTGGACATGATTGGACCATATACATTTCAAAGACATGGTAAGAAAGCTTTAACCTTGTGGTGCGTAACCATGATTGATCCAGCAACAGGCTGGTTTGAAATGAAGCAAGTTAAAGATAAAGAAGCTATCACTGTAGCATCTACAGTAGAGCAAACATGGCTTACAAGGTATCCATGGCCCACTCAAGTAATTTTTGATAAAGGCAAAGAATTCCTAGGCGATTTCGCTAACATGGTCTCAAATGACTATGGAATAGAACGGAAGGGCACTACAGTGCGAAATCCTCAAGCAAATGCTATAATTGAACGAATACATCAAACTATAGCTAATATAATAAGGACCTTTGAAATGCAAGACGATCCTTATCTTGACTCAGATGATCCCTGGGCAGGGATTCTATCTGCAACGATGTTTGCAGTCAGAGCAACTTATCACACTACATTGCAGGCTACACCAGCTCAATTAGTGTTTGGTAGAGATGCTATTTTAAATACCAAGTTTGAAGCAAACTGGAATCTGATTCGTACACAGAAGCAGAAAATAATTAAAAAGAATAATGAACGAGAGAATTCAAAAAGAATCCCTCATGAATATAAAGCACAAGACAAGGTGCTTTGTGTTGGTAAACCTACACTTTCAAAATTTGGTAGCAGTCCATGGGAAGGACCATACGAAATTGTCAAAGTAAACAACAATGGCACAGTTCGCCTTAAGAAAGGTGTTGTCATTGAAACAATAAACATAAGACAAATAAAACCATATCATAATAGCTCCTAGTTACCATTGTCATGGGGGTGTATGCAATATTCGTACTTGTAGTAGTAGCTGAAGGCTACTACTATTTGATAAAGTACAGTAGTAGCCAAAAGGCTACTACTATTACTAGTAATAAAAGTAATAGAAAATTATTATTATATATAATAATACATTTTCGAAATTATTGAATAAATAATATTTGCAAGATTAATATTATTCAATAAAAAAATAAATGAAGCAAAACAAAAATAAAAATAAACAAACATTTTAAATATATATATATTAAGAATAATAATAATAAAATAATATGTGAGAGAACAATATTATTTTAAAAATAATAAATCTGAAGATTTCGTTAA
>JANMZB010000707.1:0-17964 GCA_031382725.1 Sphingobacteriaceae bacterium
CATACTTCCGCCAGAACCAGCTGCAGATGCATTTGGAAATACATATTTAACGGCCGTAATTTTTGATGCCTGGTTTGGGGGGCTATTAGTTGGATAGGTATAGTAGCCAATCGCATTTAAATAACCTCCTCCTTCTGATACAAACGTTACCCATACATCTGATGTTTTAACGATATTCAGATGCTCTGTGGCATTGTCAGAAAGATATTGAGGATGATGAACTCTTACATCTTGTCTGTCGGGTAATGATTCGGCCAAATAGGTAAGTAGATCGGCAGTAACAGCGCCTTTTTGAGCATCACGATAATTTACCGGCCTTCCGAATTGATCGTAAGACCCCATATAACTATAAGTAGTTTGTGCGAAAATAGTATTTCCGTATAGTATTTTTCCACTGTTTTTAGGTCCCATAGCAATGTTGCCTGAGGCACCTTCCGTTCCGCCAATAACACAAGTTAAACCGTTATTAATAATTAACCCTTTTATATCACGGCTCAATCCTGTATTATCAGGACTAATTAATAAGGTGTCAATATATGCGGGGAGATTAACTGAGCCTTTGAAATAACCATTTGCATCAGTAACACCTCTCAGGATCGTTTCTCCATTTGTCGTCAGATTAAGATCAACAATTATTCCTTTGAGGGGTTCATTAATATTAGACAGTAATCGAATATTAACATTTACCTTTTTCGACGTTTCAAAGTTGAAACCATCAGGCGCAATTTTGCCATCAAGGTTAGTTTTTCCATCTAAGCCTAACGTGTCTTTTTTACAAGAGTTAATAAGTAATGAGAGCAATAAAAATCCAATTACAGAATTCCTCATTTTTAGTATTATTAGTTTGGTTTTAAGTATACAATAATCGAACAAAACTTAAATTGTCGCTTAATTGCTGTATTAAGCCGTTTTATACGCCAAAAGAGGGAAAAGGTTTGGGGAATACATGGGGAATAATTACACACTAACATGAATTAATGCCCATATATTAATTATCAACACCAATTATGCGCAGCTAATTTTTCCTTAAATTCGATTCTTTCTTTTGGAGTTTAGCTGATGCCGGATTTTTCTCATTTACACGTACATACCCAGTTTTCACTGCTCGACGGAGCTGCTGATATTTCGAAGCTTTATAAAAAAGCGGCTGCAGATGGAATGAAGGCACTGGCAATAACCGATCATGGTAACATGTTCGGGGTTTTTAAATTTGTGGCTGAAGCAGGAAAGCATAACGTAAAGCCCATTGTTGGGTGTGAGTTTTATGTGGTTGATGACAGGCACAAGAAGCAGTTTACCAAAGAAAATAAAGATGTACGATGCCATCAGCTTTTTTTGGCTAAAAATCCGAAAGGGTATCAAAACCTTGTTAAATTGTGTTCTTATGGATTTATGGAAGGCCTTTACAGCAAATGGCCTCGTATAGATAAAGAACTTATTTTAAAATATCACGAGGGTTTAATCGCAACAACATGTTGTATTGGGGCGTCTGTTCCCCAAGCGATTTTAAAGCAAAGTGAAGAAGAAGCCGAAAAAGAATTTAAGTGGTGGCTGGATCTTTTCGGTGAAGATTATTACATAGAACTACAGCGCCATAATATTCCCGATCAGGAAAAAGTTAACCATGTACTTCTCAAATTTGCAAAGAAGTACAATGTCAAAATCATCTGTTCTAACGACTCACATTATGTAGATCAGCAGGATTCCAACGCTCATGATATTCTTCTTTGCGTGAATACGGGGGATATGCAGAGTACCCCGATTGCAACGGATGAAGAAGGTGGAAAAGGTTACCGTTTTGGATTCCCTAATGACCAGTTCTATTTTAAAACACAAGCCGAGATGGGACAACTGTTCCATGATCTGCCCCAGGCACTAGATAATACGAATGAGATTGTAGATAAAGTTGAGCACCTAAAGCTTAAACGTGATATCCTTCTTCCAAATTTTCCAATACCTGCAGAGTTTAAAGTACATGCCGATGATGTATTGAACCAGTGGGAATACCTGCGACATTTGACGATGGAAGGTGCGAGGAAACGCTATCAGGATATTAGTCCTGAAGTTCAAGAGCGACTCGATTTTGAGTTGAACACCATTAAGATTATGGGGTTTGCCGGGTACTTTCTTATCGTGTCCGATTTCATTGCCGCTGGTCGCGATTTGGGCGTTTTTATTGGCCCTGGACGTGGTTCTGCCGCAGGTTCGGTTGTGGCGTATTGCATCGGAATAACCAACATCGATCCCATTAAATATAATCTCCTGTTCGAGCGATTTTTAAATCCCGACAGGAAGTCGATGCCCGATATTGATACGGATTTCGACGATGAAGGTCGTCAGAAAGTGATTGATTATGTGGTTGATAAATACGGTAAAAATCAAGTTGCCCAGATTATTACCTATGGCTCTATGGCCGCCAGAACCAGTATTCAGGATGTTGCGCGGGTGCTTGATGTTCCTTTAGCCGAAGTAAATGCACTTAAAAAATTGGTTCCTGAAACCCTGGGCATTACTTTAAAGGATGCATTTGAACAGGTAGCAGAATTAAAAGAGATTCTAAAAGGCAATGATATTCGTGCAAAAGTACTTCGCGAAGCGGAGAAGTTAGAGGGTTCTGTCCGAAATACAGGTATCCATGCCGCGGGGATTATCATAGCTCCATACGACTTAACCGACATTATCCCAGTAGCCACATTAAAAGATTCTGATCTTTTAGTTACGCAATTTGACGGCCGGGTAATTGAAGATGCCGGCGTAATTAAAATGGACTTCCTGGGTCTTAAAACGCTTACCATCATCAAAAATGCGCTTGCGCTGATCAAAGAAAATCACGGTGTTGAAATTGATATCGATTACATCCCGCTCGACGATCAAAAAACTTTTGAGCTTTATCAGAGAGGTGAAACAAACGGCACGTTCCAATTTGAAAGCGATGGAATGCAAATGTATCTCAGGGAACTGAAGCCTGATAAGTTTGAGGATTTAATTGCAATGAACGCGCTTTACCGGCCCGGTCCAATCGAATACATACCCAACTTTATTGCCCGAAAACACGGCAGGGAAACGGTGAGCTATGATCTTCCGGATATGGAAGAATATTTGGCCGATACTTACGGGATTACCGTTTATCAGGAACAGGTGATGCTTCTTTCGCAAAAACTGGCAAGCTTTACCAAAGGTGATGCCGACGTTTTGCGTAAAGCAATGGGTAAAAAAGACAGGTATATGCTCGATAAGCTAAAGCCTCAATTTATCGACAATGCAAAAAAACTAGGTCACGATGAAAAGCAGCTTTCAAAAATCTGGACCGATTGGGAAGCATTTGCATCATACGCATTTAACAAATCGCACTCTACCTGCTACGCCTTTGTTGCCTATCAAACCGCTTATTTAAAAGCACATTATCCAGGCGAGTATATGGCTGCGGTTTTGAACAATCAGAATAACATCGAAAAGATATCTTTCTTCATGGAAGAAAGTAAGAAGATGGGTATTCCGGTTCTGGGGCCTGATATTAATGAATCCAACTTACGATTTGCGGTAAATCAAAAGGGAGAAATCCGTTTCGGAATGTCGGGAATTAAAGGAATAGGCGAGAAGGCGGTGGAAAGTATTATTGAGGAACGAATAGCTAATGGTCATTTTGTTAGCATTAACGATTTCGCTAAACGCGTCAATTCCAGAACAGTAAGCCGAAAAGTTTATGAGAATTTAGTGTATAGCGGTGCTTTTGATTGCTTTGGTTATAACCGGTCACAATTTTTTTGCAAGCCGGATAATACGCCATATAATGGTATCGAACGCCTTATTAAATACAATAACGATTACCAGAATAGCTTAAATTCCTCTCAGGTTTCACTCTTTGGAGGCACTACTGATGCCCATATTTCTGAACCTGTAATGCCCGAATGCCCTGAATGGGGATTGATCGAACGGCTTAAATTTGAAAAAGACATGATCGGGATTTACCTGACCGGCCACCCTTTAGATAATTACAAGTTTGAGATGGAGCACTTCTGCACCTATTGTGTAAGGCATCTTGCCCTGATTAATCGCGCTAAAAGCGGAGAGCTTAACGAAATTGATACGGAAGATTTCAACAAAATAAAGAACCGTGAACTCGTTATAGGTGGTTTGGTTTCTAATGCACAGCATCGTACAACGAAAACCGGTAAGCCCTTTGGCTCTTTAATGCTGGAAGATTACAGCGATTCTTTCGAGGTTGTTTTATTCGGGGAAGATTACGTTAAGCTTAAGCAGTTTTTTACTGATGGTTATTTTATACAGATAAGAGGAACGGTGGGTGAACGCTTCAAGCAAAAGGATAATTGGGAACTTAAGATTACCAGTATGAATCTTTTGTCGGATTTAAGAGACAAAATGTCTAAATGTATTACGATTCAATTCCCTCTCCATCAACTATCAGAAACTTTCATTACTAAAATTGATGATTTGGTAAGAATTAATAGAGAGCAAAATCCTCAAAGAAATTGTCAGCTAAAGTTTACTGTGTTTGATTCTGAAGAAACCATTGCTATTGAGATGCCATCTAAAAGTGTCAAGATCTTCCCGAGTAATGAGTTTTTAGAGCAGTTGCATAAAGTGCAGAACATTACTTATAAATTGAATTAAGGCAGTTCTTGTCTTGCAAGCGCAGTTTAACATCATTTAACTATTTAGGTTGAGGATAAATACTACTTTTATTATTCACACACTTAAATAAAAAACCATGAAAAAATTTCTATTTACCGTATTGGTAATTTCTGCATGCACTATCAGCATTAACGCTCAAACAAAAGGAACAAATGCAATTGGGTTTGGATTCACATCACGGCAAACCAAGTCCGAAAACGCTACTAATGGCTTTTTTAACAATAGCAAGAATAATTTTGCTTCTCTCACGTACGGCCGTTTCATAAGAGATAATACTCGTGTCGGAATTACCTTAGGTTACAATTACTACGAACTGAGGCAGAGTATCGAGTACGATCAAACAACAAGAGGATACGGTGCCGGATTAAATTATCAAAAGTATTATCCTTTATTTAAAAAGTTCTATGCTGTTGTCGGCGGAAGGGGGGAGTATTTTTACAATAAAGGGGAGGGGTCATTTGGTACATCGACTAGATCTAAACAGAATCATTATAACCTAGGTGCATACGGAAGTGCCGCATATTTCTTGTCTAAGCACTTTACGTTAGAAGCAAAGTTGTTATCTGCAGATATCAATTATTCGAAGATGGATTATGATAATGATGACTTGAAACAAAGTGAAACAGGATTCAATCTTTCTTCGTCTGGAGCATTAAACAATTTAGGGTTCAACATTTACTTCCTCTTTTAATCACCGCCCTGTCAGATTGTCTTGCAAAATTTGTGGTTGCATTTTTGTATAGTTAATTTTGAAGTATAACGTAATACATATATCATGGCTTTAGAAATAACAGACGCAAATTTTGATGAACTAGTCTTAAAATCTGATAAACCTGTTCTAATTGACTTTTGGGCAGAATGGTGCGGCCCTTGCCGCATGGTTGGACCGTTAGTAGAAGAGCTGGCTAAGGAATACGAAGGTAAGGCCGTTGTTGGTAAAGTAAATGTTGATCACAATCCGGCGATTTCTATGAAATTCGGAATTCGTAATATCCCTGCTTTATTGTTTTTTAAAAACGGAGAAATTGTAGACAAACAAATAGGTGCTGTTCCTAAATCGGTACTTGCCGAAAAGTTAGCGAAGCAGATAGCTTAATAAGAATACCAATCATATAGGAGACCATTCGATGAAGTTCGGATGGTCTTTTTTTATGGAATCAATCCGCTTTATAAATTAAGTAAGTTGTAAATTGCTTCATGCTGCCCGATTTAAACACATATAAAGATTTACAAGATTTTGGAAATCTTGAATTACTTGCCCGGCAGGTTGTAGAAGGTTTATAACCGGTTTACATAAAAGTCCATTCCATGGTTTTTCCGTCGAATTTGCCGAACACCGCCAATACAATAGTGGCGAATCGGTAAAAAACATCGACTGGAAACTTTATGGAAGAACCGACAAATTATTTGTAAAGCGATTCGAAGAAGAAACCAATTTGCGCTGTCAGTTGGTGCTGGATATTTCTTCCTCCATGTATTTTCCTGATAAGCAATTTAACAAGCTTCTTTTTTCTGTTTATTCTGCGGCTTCGTTAATGTATCTTTTCAAAAAACAGCGAGATGCTTTTGGGCTGAGCTGCTTCGGATAAGCTTGAGCTATCTACTCCTGCAAAGTCGACGGCCGTGAATCAGAAATTTTTGTTTTCAGAATTAGAAAAACTGATGCAAGCCAATTCACAACGAGCGAAAACGTCAGTCGCGACTGTTTTGCATGAAGTTGCGGAATTGGTTCATAAATACCAAAATTGGGTATTCATATTGATTGCAGATGTTATGGTAAAGTTTAGGAATTAAGAAATCCCAAAGATCGATTGTTAAAGAATCAAAAGGGGGTTAAAAGAAACTATCTTCCAGACTCCGATTGTTTCAATATATCAGATATCGAACTATAAAGGTCCGGTAGCTTTGCGCAAATTATATCCCAAACTATTTCATAATCAATACCAAAATAATCATGAATTAATTTGTTTCGGGTGTTTGAAAGCTTGCGCCATTCAATATGGGGATGATCGCTTTTAAACTTAGAATCTATTTTCGTTGTTGCCTCTCCAATTATTTCTAAACTTCTGATGATTGCTCGTGAGAGTATTGGATCATTGGTTACATCTTCTATTGCCTTCCCATTAGTGGATTTCAAAACAAATTGAATTTCATCCAGAATGTGTTTTAATAACTCTAAGTTAGATGGCAACATATTCTGCATTCTTTAATATATGTGGGCCAATATATTTGCTAAGAGACTGTGGTGTTACAAGCTCTATTTTCCTTCCCAGTAAATCTTCCAGGTAGAAAGAAAGTTCCATGAAGTTATCATAACTTTTTTTTTCAGGCAAAAACTCTACCAGGAAGTCTATGTCACTCCTTTCATTCAAACTGTCGGATACCGAAGATCCAAACAAGCTTAAGTTGCAAACGCCATAAGAACGTATTTTATTTCTATTAGCTAAGAGACGTTCTAACAATGTTCTTTTATCTGGTACTGGCGCGCTCATATACAAGTATAAAAAATTAATACATACTTTTTGTCTTTAAACGTTTGCTATGTTTAAGTCGAGCAAGATAAATTGTACCTTGCTATATGCTCCCCAACCTCAACTCCTACACCGATTTACAACAATTCGCCAACCTCGAATTACTTGCCCGTCAGGTAGTAGAAGGTTTTATAACTGGTTTACATAAAAGTCCATTCCATGGTTTTTCTGTCGAATTTGCCGAACACCGCCAATACAATAGTGGCGAATCTGTAAAGAACATCGACTGGAAACTTTATGGAAGAACCGACAAATTATTTGTAAAGCGATTCGAAGAAGAAACCAATTTGCGCTGTCAGTTAGTTCTGGATATTTCTTCCTCCATGTATTTTCCTGATAAGCAATTTAACAAGCTTCTTTTTTCTGTTTATTCTGCGGCTTCGTTGATGTATCTTTTCAAAAAACAGCGAGATGCTTTTGGGCTGAGCTGCTTTTCGGATAAGCTGGAGCTATCTACTCCTGCAAAGTCGACGGCCGTGCATCAGAAATTTTTGTTTTCGGAATTGGAAAAACTGATGCAAGCCAATTCACAACGTGCGAAAACGTCAGTTGCGACTGTGTTGCATGAAGTTGCGGAATTGGTTCATAAACGGTCGTTGATAATCATATTTAGTGATATGTTTGAAGGTGGTGCAAATGAGAGCAGTCTAAATGAAATTTTCGCAGCGCTCCAGCATCTTAAATACAATAAGCATGAAGTAGTTATTTTCAATGTTCGCGATCACAAAAAAGAAATTGATTTTGAGTTTGAAAATCGTCCTTATCATTTTATAGATATGGAATCGCAGGAGGAATTAAAAGTACATCCATCCCAAATTAAAGAAACTTACACCAAGAATGTAACCGGTTTTTTGGAAGAACTGCAACAAAGGTGTCTTCAATATAAAATCGATTTGGTTAATGCAGATATCCACGCAGGGTTTTATCAGGTTTTGCATTCATACCTCATTAAGAGAAATAAAATGGTTTAGGTCTGATTTGTGTTGAATGCCTTAAACGATCTGCCATTCTATCATAGAATATTAACAGAGCCATTATCGATAAGTTTATAATTCATTGAAGGATGCTCACTGTATGTTTACTTTATTAAACCTGGCTTCACAACTTGAATATGTATCTTTGTGAATATTGTATCGATGATTTAAAGCGATCGATTAGGTATCAATCAGACAAACTTTGGGCACACCATTAGATTACGGACAAAAGCCATATAATCATTACGGAGCTTACTTAAAGCAAAAGTATGATGGAAAGCGCGTATTCAAAATTATCGTAGATGGTGGTTTTACATGTCCCAACCGCGATGGCAGTAAGGGCTATGGCGGCTGTTCTTATTGTAACGTTGATTCGTTTACTCCAGAATTATCCCGGAGTACCCCAAATATCAGTGAACAAATAGCGCGTGGTATTGAGCGAGCCCGAACAGGGTATGCAGCCAATAAATTTATTATTTACTTTCAGCCTAATACAAACACCTACGCCCCAACGCATTATTTAAAGGCAATGTATGATGAGGCGATTAGGGTTGCCGAAACTATTGCTCCCGGCGATGTAGTTGGCTTATCTGTAGGCACTCGCCCCGATTGTATTGATGAAGAGAAGGTGGCATTGTTAGAAAGTTACCTTGAAACGGGATTGGATGTTGATTTAGAGATGGGCATGGAGTCCATTTATAATGATACCCTTACCAGGATTAATAGAGGTTGCTCTCACGAGGAGTTAGAGACAGCATTAAACTTGGTGAAGCATTCCCGGTTGGAAGTTTGCGTACATACAATTTTTGGTTTCCCCTGGGAAACTACGGAAATGATGCTTCGTTATGCTGAGGAAATTAACCGCTTTCCGCAAATTAAGTTCGTCAAGCTCCATCATCTTCATATTGTAGAAGGCTCGATAATGGGAGTTCAATACAAACGCGAACCTTTTAAAGTATTTAGTCTCGAAGAATACACAAGTTTTCTGGCCGAGTTTATTCCGCTACTCCGGCCTGATATAATATTACAACGCTTGTTTGGCATTGCCGATTTTGATTTATTAATCGCACCGAACTGGGGTGTAAAGAAATCGCAAATTCAAACATATATCGACAAAGAATTAGAAAAACGCGGCGTCGTTCAGGGTAGTGATTACATCTCACATTTAGTTAAATAACCCCCAATTTTTAAATTCTTCAATGTAAATCGCTTAACTGTTTCTAAAAAGGCGTCTTTTCTGATTTATTTTATATTCCTCCTCTTATTGTTGATTTTGCCAAGTAAAAGGCCAAAATTCTATTTATTTGAATCGACATTCTGGAAAAGTACGATAGTGTAAGCGTTTATTTTATCCTTATTAGGATTTTGCAGTTAAAAAACTCATAATAGAATATAAAATTTACATTTATTAATAAATAATTTATCTTTTCTTGCTTTATTATGATAAATATTATATTATTGTTTATGATTTATAGAAATGTTATCAATATAAATCTTAATTAGTATGATTTTTGTTACACGATTGACTTAAATAATCGTTTTAGGCTCGCTTTGTTATCAATAATTAATTAAATAAATCTTAAACACTTTAAACAATTGAAATGAAAAAAGTCTTGCCCTTTTTATTGTTGGTTGTAGCCGTAGTGCTAGCCTTACTCTATCCCTCTGTTGAGGTAGTCAACATTGCCGAAAACAAAATTGATACTGGCGACACAGCCTGGCTTCTTGTTGCTACGGCGTTGGTCTTATTAATGACACCAGGATTGGCTTACTTCTATGGGGGTATGGTTAGAAAGAAAAATGTTATTTCAACCATGCTTCAAAGTTTAGTATGTATGGGGCTCATCACTGTTTTGTGGGTGATCTTTGGCTTCAGTCTTGCGTTTGGCGATGACATTGGTGGAGTAATCGGAAATCCGGCAACTTTCTTTATGATGAAAGGGATGGTTGGAAATGCAGTTTGGTCTTTGGCGCCAACAATTCCATTGGTTTTATTCGCTATGTTCCAGTTAAAGTTCGCTGTTATCACACCTGCTTTAATTACAGGGGCATTTGCTGAGCGTATCCGCTTTAACTCCTACCTTATTTTCCTTTGTTTATTCATGGTCTTTATTTATGCGCCTTTGGCGCATGCAACATGGCATCCGGATGGGATCCTGTTTCAAAAAGGAGTTCTTGACTTTGCAGGAGGAACAGTTGTGCACATGTCGGCTGGATGGGCTGCATTAGCATCAGCACTTTTCCTAAAGAAGCGTACTACTTCTGAACACACTCCGGCTCGTGTAAGTTATGTGATTCTCGGAACTGGTCTGCTTTGGTTTGGTTGGTTTGGTTTTAATGCAGGATCTGCCGTAGGTGCCGGAACTTTAGCTGCAACTGCTTTGGCAACTACAACTACCGCATCAGCTGCAGCTGCAATGGCATGGATATTCTTTGATATGGCTCGTGGAAAAAAACCTTCAGCAATGGGTGCTTGTATTGGTGCTGTTGTTGGTTTGGTGGCAATTACCCCAGCAGCTGGTTTTGTAAGTGTATCTCACTCTATTATTATAGGGGTAGTTGCTGCAGTGGTTAGTAACCTGGTTGTGCTTTGGAGAAGCCGTACAAATATTGATGATACGCTTGATGTGTTTCCTTGTCATGGTGTAGGTGGTATGGTGGGGATGCTAATGACAGGTATTTTTGCCAATCAAGGCGTTAATGCCGCAAATACAACCGGTAATGGTCTTTATTTCGGTGAGACGAAATTATTTATAGTGCATTTAGTTGCCTTGGTTGTTGTGTCAGCATTTGCTTTTATAGGCTCATATATTTTGCTTGTAGTAACTAATGCTATAAGTCCACTTCGTGTTTCTGCTGAAGACGAAGAAATGGGATTAGATATGAGTCAACATGATGAAGAACTATAGTATTTAAACGATTTTGGTTTAGTGTTGGGAGGGTTTAACGAAAGTTGGCCCTCTTTTTTTGTTTTAAGGATTTTTTTTATTTGAAAATGGATTTTTTCTAATAAAAGCTATCTTATTTTACAATACAGGAATATTTTTTACATAAAAGTATGCAAATAGGAATAATTTTGAATAAAAAATTGGAATTTACTATGAATATTTAAAAATTTCACTAGCTTTATTGCAGATATTATTCAACAACACTAAACAACTAAACAAAATGAGTAAATTATCAGTTAAACAAGTCGCCCCATTCTTGGTATTGGCGGCAGTATCTTTAGCCGCAATCTTTGTTCCGGTGCTACCAAACTTCGACGACGGTGGTAAACTTTACAATGGTGCCGACATTGCATGGATTTTGGTGGCAACAGCATTAGTATTTTTAATGACCCCCGGTCTTGCATTTTTTTATGGTGGGATGGTTCATCGCAAGAACGTAATCTCGACTATGATTAAAAGTGTAGTAGCTGCAGGTGTAGTGAGCGTTTTATGGGTTACTGTAGGATTTAGCCTTGCCTTTGGAACATCTATCCAGGGATTTATTGGTGATCCAACAACTTTCTTATTTTTCAAGGATGTTAATTCCGGAGCTCCCTGGAGTTTAGCGCCAACAATTCCATTAACATTATTCGCATTGTTCCAATTAATGTTTGCAATCATCACTCCAGGATTAGTTGTTGGAGCAGTTGCAGAAAGAATCAGATTCACATCATATATACTTTTCATAGTATTATTTAGCTTATTTGTATATGCGCCACTTGCACACTGGAGCTGGCATCCAGATGGTTTCCTATTTAAAATGGGAGTCCTTGATTTTGCCGGAGGAACGGTTGTTCATATCTCAGCCGGTTGTGCTGCTTTAGCTGGTGCACTTGTTTTAAAGCGTCGTCAATCTCATTTAGAGCAAAGAGAAATTCCCCCTGCAAATATTCCTTACGTTTTAATAGGTACTGGTTTATTATGGTTCGGTTGGTTTGGTTTTAACGCCGGATCAGCTTTGGGAGCTAATGCCTTGGCAGTTTCTGCATTCGCGACTACAAACACCGCAGCGGGTGCCGCAGGTTTATCATGGATGTTTTTCGATGTAATCAGAGGAAAAAAACCATCTGTTTTAGGATTCTGTATAGGTGCAGTGGTAGGTCTTGTAGCAATAACTCCTGCAGCAGGATTTGTAGCAATTCCTCAAAGTATCTTCATCGGATTTATAGCAGCTATCATTTCTAACATTGCGGTACATTACAAACAAAAATCATCGCTTGATGACACTCTAGACGTGTTTCCTTGCCACGGATTAGGCGGTATTGTTGGTATGATATTAACTGGTATTTTCGCGACTAAAACAGTTAATGGTGCAGGTGCCGATGGTCTATTTTACGGTAACCCCGAATTCTTTTTCACTCAAATGAAAGGATTAGGAATTGTAGTAGCCTATAGCTTTATTGTGTCATTTGTAATCTTCAAGTTGATTAACCTGATACAACCAATTCGAGTATCATCAGAAGAGGAAGAAGAAGGATTGGACGCTAGTCAGCATAATGAAAAATACGTGCAAGGAACTTTACTTGTGAATAACAATGGAAGAACCGTAGAGCGCGATATCAAAGTCTTTGAAAAAGACGTAATCGATAACTAAGAATTTCAAACCTTATATAAAAAAGCAACAATAACAGTCAAATTAACAACCCTTATTAACAACTTAAAAAAGCAACATGTTTAAAAAACTACTATCATTAATCGCATTGGCAGGTGTATCATATGCAAATGCTCAGGATTCAACGTCTACATCTACTCCATTAACAATCTCTGGCTCTGTAGATACGTATTACAAGTATGATTTTTCAAAAGTTCCAAACATTGGAACAAGTTTCGCATCAGATCAAAACTCTGTTTCATTAGGTATGATTGATATTGCTTTAAAGAAGACAACAGGAAAAGCTTCTTTTGTAGGAGAGGTATCTTTTGGTCCAAGAGGGCAAGCTCAATCAATACCAGATCAGGCATTTAATGCAGTACCAGTAGAGGTTGAAAATGTTGATGAAGACGGCGATCCTATTGGAACAGGATCTGGTTTCGGGTTGGGTTCTTCAAGCTTTCACATCCAAAATCTTTATGCTACTTATGCATTTACTGACAAATTCTCAATGACTGCCGGTTACATGGGTACTTTTGTTGGATATGAAGTAATTTCACCAGTAGGAAATTTTCATTATTCAACTTCATACCTTTTTACAAATGGACCATTCCAGAATGCTGGAATCAAGGCTAATTTTACACCTTCTAGCAAAGTTGGTTTAATGGTAGGATTATTTAATACTTCATGGAATTCATACCAAGCTGATCCTAATTATGGTGTGAATACATTTGGAGCACAATTATCCCTTACACCAGTTGAAGGATGGTCAGCTTATTTAAATGTTTTAACAGGCTCACAATCGGGTACCATTTTAGATTTGACAACCGCTTATCAGATCACGGATAAATTCAAACTCGGTTTAAATGCAGCTGACTGGTCAGCTCCTGATGCTGATGATAACGGTTATACAGGTATCGCTTTATACCCTTCTGTTTCTGTTACCCCAAATATTGGTTTAGGCTTAAGAGGAGAGTATTTCATGACAAAGAAAAATGGCGGTGCTTTAGTAGGTGCTCCTGAAGATGAAGCAATTACTTCTTTGACTTTTTCAGGAAATTTAAAATCGGGTGGTTTAACATTTATTCCTGAATTTAGAATCGACAATTCTTCGGTTGATCAATTTGCTAAGAATAACACTAGTAATTCTCTTACTAAATCTGCCGCACAATTTTCTCTTGCTGTAGTGTACGCATTCTAAAATTTATTTCTTATTAAAACCCGAGGCAGGATCCAATTGGATCCTGCTTTTTTGTTTATATATAGTAAGCCTTGCAACCTTTTTAGTGCATTTCTTATCTTGTTATAAACACATTAGATATGAAAAGAATTATCCTGCTAGTATTGCCTATCATTCTAGCTCTCAATTCCTGTAAAAAGGAGTACATCGTGCCAAATAAGACTTTGTTGTAAATCTTACCCCTGGAACTTGGATACCATTAAACGGGGGAACGAGCTACACCGCCGCTATCAATATTCCGCAATTAGACGATTATATAAATGAAAGAGGTGGAGTATTAGTTTATATTTCGTTTGGAAGCCAAACCTATGAACAATTGCCACAGGTATATGATGGAGATGCTTTTCCACCTTTTCCAGGTTCTTGTCGTTGGCCAGATGGAGAATGTCGGCTTTGTTTTTTTCAAGGTTCTGATCTATGGTAGAAACCCTTAAATAAGCAACAGTACGGGGCATATCGAAATATTAGATGAAACCTGTTAAAAGTGTATTATAATTTAATATTAGATGAAATCAATATACATTGATTTCATCTAATATTAATTACCGTAAATACGTTGGTTTAAATTATAACTTTTAAGGAGAATAAATAATAAATGCAATTAGTTGAACCTGTATCTGCATTTCGCAAATTAAACCAAGTTTCAAGCATTATCCACGAACATACCCCCAGAAACCGCTCAATACGAAATTTATATTATAATAAAAAGTTAAAAAAAATCTATTACACGAACAGGTCATTTACCGTGATGAAATGATCGTTTACCGTGATGAAATGAAAAATTCGGTTGACTTAAAAAGGTCAACCTCCGTAGTTAACACAATGGTGATTTTATTTTGCAAAAGGGAAGTTTTATAATTGCGCCTTAATTAACATTTACATACTTAATTATGAGAAATACAGTACTAAAAAACAAACAAAAACCTTTATCGAGGATCGTCATTTTACTTGCGGTTTTCATTCTTTACAATGTATTAAACGGATGTAAAAAATTAGATCCAACTTCTCTTGAAACCACCGAAGACCAACTGGCCAGTGTAGGAAAAGAAAATGCTAGAATTTCTGGAGTAGGGACAAGCTTTTTTCAAAAAAACAAATCGCTTGGCGGGGATGCCACCATTCTTAATGCCAAGGAAGCCAATAACGATTCCCTATCCCAAAAAGTATTTACAATCGAGGTGCCAAGCGAAGGAGATTACTATTTGAATGCGTGGATAAATAGCCCGGAATTGGCACCGGAATCAAAAGAAAATTTTTTAAGCTATGATTTGATAGTTAATGGAGTAAAAATTCCTTCCCAATTTAAAGTCAAAAAATCAGGCTGGCATAGTGCTCCTTACCTAAATGATTCAGGGGAAAAAAATACAATACATTTAAAACAAGGCCTTAATGAACTAAACTTTTCTTGCAATGGTATTCTTAGCCCAAATATAGATTTTGTGCGTTTGGGAAAAGATAAATTCAAATCAGACATCAAAGAAGATGATTATTTAACCTACATAAATGATCTTAAACAAAAGTCGTTGAGTAACAAACCAGGTTCCACCGGCGATACTACGATATCAGGCAAAAATAAGATGTCAACCTTAGCGGTAGAGCCTGCATCGGATCCTCTAAATGATTATAATGCTGTAGACGGTTCATTTAACTATACTTTTTATACCAGAGTTAATATGAATTCCGGATCAAGGATAACTCTCAGTTCTACAGCGCCAGGTTTCAATCATGTTTTAGAATTCTTTAGTGCAAATAATCCACAAGTATCAACCTATGCCTCAGTTTCCAATTCAAGTGGGTACGCTTCAATAACAATGCCAGCAATATCTGCTGGACAGTATATTGTAAGGGTTCGTTCATATAATCAAGCCCAAACTGGGTTTGTTAACATAAATATTAACAATGGTCAATATAGATTCAATGATTGTCCTGTTTCTGGCCCTTTAACTATTAGTTCATCTCATTATAGCAATCAAGAGTATAATTATTTTACTGCTAATACTTACGGAGACCCTATACTCTATATAGTAAACCAAAGTTACCCTGGTAAAATAGTTGCATATAATGATGATTATTGGAATTCGGGCGACAGTTTTTATTGGGGACTAAATTCCAGGGTAAAGAAACAGTTTAATCAATATATTCTTGCTGCTCAGGTATCATCGTATAGTTCGTACAGTCCTAACGGGTACACCACTTTATATTATAAAGCTAAAAATAGTAATATTATGGGGTGGTTCCCTAATCTGCAAGCAGGTGACGCCATAATGAGTTCACCCGAAACGGGCAACTATAACTGCACTGCATGGGCCGGTGGATTTACTTCATTTTGGTTTTGGGGATCTACACCGAGTTATTATTATGGTGATCCTCAAGTTTGGCAATCTTGGGATGACTACTTCAGAAATAATCCTGAAAGATATGCCGGGGCTATGACTTATACTCCGGACGGTGCAGATGCAACCAATGGAGCTGTAGCTATGTGGGCGCTAAATGGTACCATTACACATGGTTCAGTAAGAAGACCAGGAAATTGGCACCTTCATGGATATGATTGGGAAAGTAAACCTGGAAGTTTAGCAAGAACATTCCACCCTCGAGATGCCTTGAATGGTAATTCCTATGGCAGTATCGTTAAGTATTATCAACCTATAAATGGGACTGGATTTAGTGTTTCAAGTGTATCCAGAACATCAAGCAGCAGTAGGAAAGGTATATCCTTCGAAGAATCCGTTGCAAAAGGCTTAACAGTTATTGAACCAGTAGAATTACATGAGTCTGAAAAATCAAAAATATCATCCCGCCAGGTAAAATTGCCAAACGGTACAAGGGCAATAAATTCTTTATACAATAACTGGATGAACACCATTCAGACTGGGAAGTTTAAAACTGTAAGCAATCCATATAAATTTATAGAAACAGCAGAAGGACAAGCGCTATTAACCTACTCTAAAAAGAACTTAGAAGAAGCCGTATTGTACTTTAGTTCAATCATTTTTGATACGCATAAAGAAAAGGCGTTTGAACAAAATATTTCCTATTATATGTTTTGTGCCATTGCGCAAGATGAATATGGAACTATTATGGAAAATATTAAAAGTAATTGGAAAAAGAATAAATACACTAATGATAATAAATATATAGCTCCCTTACCAGAAACCTTTACTAAAAAATACATTAAAGGAATCTTGTCAAAATTTTAATATTTTTCTTTAAATTAGTAATAAGTCTACGCTTAATTATAGTATTTACTTAATGAGAATATTATGAAAACAATTTATTTGGCACTTTTACTATCCCTTGGATTTGTATCGTGTAAGAAGGACACCCCAAACTCAGTTAATTTAAAATTAGAATTGATTGCCGAAAATAATGTGACCGGAACAAGCAGTCTTACTAATACTAATAATGTTGTTGCTGTATTAAATGTAAAATCCTATAATGCAAAAACAGGGGAGATAATATTTAACAATGAAATCCCGGATAATGTAGGCGAGTGGAAGGATCATAAATTTAAAGTAAATGTGTATTATAATCAGGATGCCTATTTATTTTCATTGACTTCCGCAAATCCTACAATGAGTTTTCTGTTCAATGAGCCTGTTCTGTATCAGAACTTAACAACAACAGGTAAAAAAGAGTGGTATATTTTAAGTGGTTACCCTAACGGAAAAGTAGTAGATGAACAAAGTATTACGGATGCTGAACAACTGAAAGCATTTCTGAAAATAAAAGCCAATTGGGATATTTTTGTTGAAGAATTGAAAAAATCTGGAAAGTATATCAATTAGGATAGTTCATTAGATAATTGATTGCGTAGATTTTACAAATTAGCACTTAATTTTTTATGATGAGGGCGTCTCAAAAAGGCGTCCTCTTTTTTTTTGTTATATAGCCAGTATCCCTGGTGATTATTTTTTAGTTCGGTTCTGGCCACGCTATTTTAAAAAAGCGGAGCTTATCCGCGCTTTTAAGCGGCTTTTTTTCTGAT
>JANMZB010000189.1:0-1876 GCA_031382725.1 Sphingobacteriaceae bacterium
GAGCTCCCCAAAAAATATTGATCTCATGCCCCAGACGATGGTACCAATACCAAACCAGATCTGTACTAAGGATCAAAAGAATCCAGACCACCCAATTATTCGAAATTTTAAACAGGGAATAATTATCGTAAACCTTATAAAACAGGTTATAGAAACTTACCGAAATAAAGAGATTAAGTAAACGCTCCGCCAGTCCGATGCTAAGGTTGGCAACTGAGCTTTCGTAACGATAAATGTTAGTTCGTTTTTTCTTTACAGCTGCCACATATTCCAAACCGAGAAACAGAAAGAACGCAGGTATTGCAAACGCGACGTAACTGTAATTTATCATTAAAGCAAAGTAAGGAAAAAAAGGGTAAACTACAAAATTGGTAGAGTATGTGTGCTGAGTAAGCTCTTAAAAATTGGCGCATCTGTTGGCGCACAAGAAATGACTAAAACAAAAAAAGCCACTTAAAGCGGCTTATTCCAGTAGCGGGGAGCAGGATCGAACTGCCGACCTCAGGGTTATGAATCCTGCGCTCTAACCATCTGAGCTACCCCGCCAATTATTTATTTTAAACAAGTTCAACTAATTTTTTACCTGTTTAACCAAGTATTTTAGACTCCTCTAAAATTGGAGTTGCAAATATAGTTTAAAATACTTTCCTTTAAAAAGAAATCTAAAAAACTCAGCCGAGCAGTTTTTAGGAAAAGGAAAAATCAGAATGTCAGAGAAAAAGAAGTATAGCCTGGAGTACGAGGTAAAGTCATCACCTAAAATATTATTTAGTTTTTTGAACGAACCTAATGGTTTGTCGCAATGGTTTGCGGATGATGTTTTCTATAAGGATCAGATTTATACTTTTCTGTGGGACGGCGAAGAACATAAAGCTAAGCTTTTATCTATCAAAGAAAATAAGATGGTTAAGTTTAGATGGATAGACGACGATCCTGGATGTTACTTTGAAATGGAGATTGTCCAAGACGAATTAACCAATGACGTAGCACTCTGCATTACAGACTTCGCCCCCGATGATCTGCTCGAAGAGCGCAAATTAATTTGGGACAATCAGATTGAATATTTGATAAGTGTGCTGGGTGCTTAGGGATTAAAATTCCCTATTTTTGTATCGTGAAAAAAATACACCTATTGGTTATAAAGGCATTCATCAGGCCTTTAATTGTTACCTTTTTCATCGTAATGTTTGTGTTGTTGATGTTGTTTTTATTCAAATACATCGACGATCTTATTGGTAAAGGGTTTAAATGGTATGTTATTTTGCAATTAATGTGGTATGCATCGGCTACCAATGTTGCAATGGCGCTCCCTTTATCCATGCTTCTTTCCTCCATCATGACTTTCGGCAGCCTTGGTGAGAATTACGAACTTGTAGCTATCAAAGCCGCAGGTATTTCGCTTCAAAAAGCTATGACTCCTTTATTTGTATTCGTATCTATCCTTAGCATTTGTGCCTTTCTGTTTTCCGATTATATGCTTCCCGTCGCTAACCTGAAATTTGGATCATTGCTTTATGATGTTCGTAATCAAAAGGGGGCCTTTTTAATTACCGAAGGGGTGTTTAATAATAGCTTGCCAGGATACTCTATTCGTGTTCAAAAAAAAGATCCAGATGAAAGAACATTGCATAATGTAATTATTTATGATCATGGTTCGGTCGGCAATGTTGTTGTTAGAGCCAAGCAAGCAGTAATGGCTAAAACTGCTGATGAAAGTTTCTTAATTCTAAATCTTAAGGACGGCGTTCGATATGAGGAAAATACCGGCGATGGATCCTATAATCCGCGGCAGCGTTTTACCCGGTTTAAATTTAAAGAGTCTACCCAAAAGTTTGATCTATCATCTTTTAAACCGGTAACTACTGATGAAAATCTG
>JANMZB010000190.1:0-1431 GCA_031382725.1 Sphingobacteriaceae bacterium
CCCAGACTAACCATTGTACATCTAATATTTTCCCATCTTGATTTAGAATAATATACATTAGCAATTCATACGATATTTGGGTGCAGACAAAAAAGTCCCAATTGCTGAATATAATCCAGATCTGTTGAATTGTTACATCAACTCCCCAGAGATTTACAAGTTCCATTCGTGAATAGTTGAAGTTTCTGGTGGTGATAATTTGTGTTACAAGAGATAATTATTTTAATTTTTGGTCCGATGTTAAAAGAATTCTCTCAAGTGATATAAGTTGTTCCATTTTTCAAGTGTTTGAATATCGATTGGGTGTTTGATTATTACTGAATTATTAGTGCGGTCTGGTGGTTAATGACACCATTGGATCAGCTTTTGTTTTGTAATAAGAGATACATCCTTATCGATTTGATTGATTGTCGGATTATAACAGAAATATTAGTGCGGTTTGGTGGTTAATGACACCACTGGATCAGCTTGTATCCTGGAATAAGAAACACAATTACATCATTTTGTCTAACGGGAGACACCGTTCGAATAATTGGAGATGGATTTTTTTAACAGTTCATACACTTTTGGAGGAAAGTCACGCACTCAAACGCGTAATAAATTGACCAATGATATTCTCATTCAAAACGAACTGAGCGATCTATGCAGCGAATACTATTCACATCCAAAAATTCAACCTCTTTTGAATATTTTATCTGAAGATAAGCTTGACAACTTCCGAGTATTAATTGGTTGTCCCGAAGCCTACGAAAAAGAAATCACGAAAAAAGGAATTTGTTGGCCCAACGATGATGGATCACTACAAAATGTCATGATGAATTTTTTCGGAACTGTTTTCGAAGGAACAGAAGTAATGGCCAAGATTCGTATGCTATTGGATTTCAAGGAAACTGTGATCATCACTGTAACACAAAAAAGTAAATCTGATAGAATTCGAGGCAATCAAGTCACACCGGATAATGTCATCGCAGCTGCAATGTATATTACGAACAAAAACTACAGTTTCTTACAATTAATTGGTGTATCCAATAACAACTACCTTGAGAAAACCATGTCCCAACACTATGGAATCGGAACATTTTTGTTGGCAACAATTGATCAGATCAACAAGTCTTTATATAAAGCTCATAAGCCCATAACATGTCAAGTACAAATAGATTCATCGGTATTACAATTCTATGAGAAAAACTATTTTCACGAGCTAAACAACAACGGCCGAATAGTGAACAACATTGTATTTGAATATCCTTGTTTCCATGATCCTGATACTTCATTGAAATGGATAGAGTCGGTTGGTCCAATTTTCCCATTGACTGGATATTGGACAAGTCAAAACAAGACCATTGAAGTTATCTTTGATATATTCCAAATGGGCTCATTTATATTTTTCGGAAAAGCACCACATGAGAATATAGCAAAGAACAAAGAATT
>JANMZB010000215.1:0-1181 GCA_031382725.1 Sphingobacteriaceae bacterium
GGTGTATGGCCGATCCTGATGTCTGGATGAAACCAAATGTTAGACCGGACGGTTTCAAATACTGGGAGTATGTCCTCGTATATGTTGACGACGTACTTGTTATCTCTCATAAGCCTCAAGACGTCATGGACACACTGTCCAAGAGGTACACCTTGAAGGCCGGTAGCGTACGCCAACCGACAGAATACCTTGGTTCTGACATAAGGAAATTCACCGTACCCCACGAAGGGTCTGAGGCACCAACAACCTGCTGGGCAATGTCATCAGATACATACGTAAAGCGATCTGTCGCCGACGTCGAGCGCGCTCTTGACGAAATCGGACAACGCCTTAAAACCAAGGTAACAACACCAATGTCATCTTCGTACCGTCCCGAATTGGACGCTACGGCTGAATTGGATGACAGACGTGCTAACTACTTCCAAGGACTAATTGGCGTCCTGAGGTGGATTGTTGAGCTCGGAAGAATAGACATCATGGTGGCAGTGGCAATGCTATCACGATACTTGGCTAACCCACGTGAAGGACACTTGGAGGAAGTGTTCCATGTTTTTGCGTACTTAAAGGCACACGGGCGATCAATGGTAGTATTTGATTATACAGCCCCATCGACAGATGAGTCCCGATTCACGGTGTCGGACTGGGGATCCTTCTACCCGGATGCGGCAGAAGCGAAGCCAACCAACGCACCAGAACCACGAGGCAATACCGTCGATATGACCTGCTATGTTGATGCGGATCATGCGGGGTGTCGTGTAACCAGGAGGTCACACACCGGGATCCTGATATTCCTGCAAAAGGCACCAATAATCTGGTATTCAAAGAGGCAGAATACCGTTGAAGCATCCACGTTTGGATCCGAATTCATCGCAATGAAAACTGCAATCGAACAGGTTGAGGGCATGCGTTACAAACTTCGAATGATGGGGATACCCATTGAAGGCCCAACTAACGTATATTGCGACAACGAAGCTGTCTTCAAGAATTCGACGCTTCCTGAATCTGTAATCAAGAAGAAGCACAATTCGATAGCGTATCATCGAACTCGTGAGGCACAGGCTGCCGGTACTGTCCGAATCGCTTGGGAAAGCGGGGACACCAATGTAGCTGACATATTGACTAAGCTACTGCCTGGCCCACGTCTGAGAGACCTGATTCATCTCATACTCTGGTAGCTGATT
>JANMZB010000216.1:0-1853 GCA_031382725.1 Sphingobacteriaceae bacterium
ACATCTTACAGACCGGAACTGGATGTTTCTCCTGAGTTAGATCCTTAAACAGCCAACAACTATCAATCGCTCATCGGAGTGTTGCGATGGACCATAGAGATCGGGCGGCTGGATATCAACACGGAAATATCCAGGTTAGCGGCGCATATGGCATTGCCAAGGGAAGGACACCTCTTTGCGGTATTTCGAGTGTTCTCATATCTGAAGGCAAAGCATAACGCCAGGCTGATCTTCGATCCGACAGAGCCCAACATAGACCACTCCAAGTTCAAAGCCCATGAGGATTGGGTGAACTTCTATGGGGATGTAAAAGAAGCCATCCCACCGAATGCACCAAAACCAAGAGGAAAGCCCGTCACCTTAAGATGTTACGTTGACTCCGATCATGCAGGCAATCAACTTACGAGGCGATCAAGAACGGGGTTCGTACAGTTGGTCAATATGGCACCGATCAACTGGTACAGCAAGAAGCAAGGTTCCATTGAGGGAGCGACGTTTGGAAGTGAATTTGTAGCCCTGAAAACAGCGATGGAAGCAAACAGAGCGCTGCGTTATAAGTTGAGAATGATGGGAGTCCCTATTGATGGACCAACCTATGTATATTGCGATAACATGTCAGTTGTGTATAATACTACATCCCCCGAATCCATGCTGAAGAAGAAGTCCAACTCTATTGCATACCACGCGGTGAGAGAGGCCGTTGCAATGGGAGAGATTCTCATTGCACACATACGAACAGACGACAATATAGCAGATGTAATGACCAAGGTCTTACCTGGTGGGGAGCGTCGAGACAAATTGATTGCAGGGATGTTATGGGACATCACCTAGCCGATTAGCGGGTTTTCAGGTTTCCAAAGGTTCCCTCAGGACAACTAACTTGTCTTGGAATTATCCTCCCGCATCACAATGAACTACATTGACTTTCACCATCCACGAGATGGTGTTTTATCAATAAAAGAATGAAAGAAAGAAAAAGGAAGAAAGAAAGGAAGTAAAAGACAACGGGCGAAGCCATATGCAGAAAATTAAACTATCCGTCTACAGATCCTTGCTGGTTTTCTTTTTGCGCCGACTGTTCCCGTCACTATGAATCCATTTGTAAATCCAATTGAACAGAAGACGCCGCTCTAATTGGATCATCTGTTGTCGTGTCAAGGCCTGATAATAACCGCCGGCTGGTAACGTTGGGGAGAGACGCCAATAGCACCAACGACCGCGAAACCCGATCCTGCCTGGCTTCATACGATTGTCAGGGCCGTTGATAACTGCAAACCGAAAGAATCCACCACCATGATGTGTCGGATTTGGATTCATGTTAGCTTCATTCGTCCATCCTAGCGTTACAACGTTTTGGTTATCAGGTAGCCGCAGCGGTGTCGTCAACACCGACACTTGAACACTAAGTGGAGTCGTTGCGCTTATGCTCAACCCAACCAACGGAGCCAATGGGGGATCTCGAAACTCACGAGCATCTTTCTTGAGTCTCGGCGGCTGACCAGGAGGAAATAGCCTCAACATACTGGCATCACGCTCCTCTGGTGTTTCCTCTGGCGGCTCATCCTCGATCGACTCCGTGTCCGCGTCCTCTTCCTCCGGCTCATCCTCATTCACATCGATATCCCTTTCCATCTCTTGTTGATTGCTGGATGCTGCCATACTGGTATGCGCCATACACGAATGAAAAAGGGGATGAATGAGAATATACATCAACATATCTTGAATGATGATAGCCATTGTCAACTTACCTTCACAGAGTATTTTCACCAAGAATGGTAAAAATAAACTACCAAGTACAGTTTTATTCTTTCCTTGCAGTGTTGACACATCTGCTTTTATGACCAGAAAGAATG
>JANMZB010000257.1:0-4634 GCA_031382725.1 Sphingobacteriaceae bacterium
ATTTTGCCAAGCTGCTTTTTGTGCAGTAGACAAGTTAGTACCATCTTCATTCAATAATCCATCAATAAACGATTGTGGTATTGGACGCAACTCATGCTTATTCGCACTAATTAATGTTGCATCTGGATTGAAGGCTTTAGCTCTTGTAATCAAAGTACCAGTACGAGATAAAGTTTCCCAACGATCCCATTCACCCAATGACTCACGAGTACGTTCGTCTAGAAGGAAATGCAATGCACGTTGATAATCTCCTGAAGCTCCAATTCTAGAAAGAATTCCTTCATCTTCTGAAGGCAAATTAGCTGGAAATGATTTCAAAGTTAAATCAGAAGCTGCTGTTGTTGGCGCCATTTGTGGATTAGACAAATAGTACGTGTTCATATCTAAATTAGAATTGATGTAATTGGTCGCTGCTGCTTCTTTATTTAAAGGATTATTTTTAAATGCAAGAGATCCATCACTATAAAATGATCTGTTTTCACCACTTTTCCATTGCGCGCGAGCTCTAACCACGTTGATGTCATTCATTGCTTGAGCATACTGACCTAAACGCACATAACATTCCGCACGTATCAAAAACGTTTCTGCCAAACGAGCCATGATTACATCACGGTTTGCGTTAGCTCTTTCTGCATTACGAGAACCATCGTCAGTTTTGTTTATTCCAGCAAAGAAATTACATTTAGCCTGATTTCCAAATGATGGAGCTACATAATTACCATTTTGATACAACACTAAAGAATTAGGAACAAATTGCCCTTTTGTAGTGGTTAAAGATCCTGTAGTTGCTGTTTGACGACTACCTACAGTCCATGCCGCTAAACGGCCTGCATCATCTTTCCAGTTTGGATTTTGTGTAGCAGCACAACCAAACTTATAAGAATCATAAGTATGGTCATTTTTATCATTAAGAATCATCACAATACCAGGATCACCTAATTTCACTCCAAGACCAGCAGTCTTAACTGCATTTGTTCCGTAAACTGTTTTGAAAGTTTTCCACATACGAGCATCGTTAACGTGATCAAAAACAGAATAAGCATACTCTGTAGGACGACAAGCTTGAAAATCCATAGCCCCTATCCAAACACCACGCGCTACCCATCCTCCAGAAAAACTTGAGAATTGAGGTGTAAAAGAAGGGCCTGTTTGATTACCAAAACGGCCTGCTGTTGCAGCATCTGCATTAAAACCAGCAGCCATTAATATTTCATCTAATTGCTCATTTGGACAATCAACCCCTGTCCAATTTGCATATAAATCGCTATAATTTGCAGTCAATTTTCCACCACGAGCACCAATTGCATAAGTCGCAACATCAATAGCTTCTTTCAAATCTGCATCTTTATATTGAGCATTCCAAGCAGCACATCTTTCAGATGCGCGGAAAAGCAACGCTTTAGCTAAAAAGTGTGCAGCAGTAGCTTTTGTCCAAGTAACCCCCTTACCATAAGTATATACTTCTCCAGAAAAATTATTGTATGCATTTCTTAAATCTGAAATAACTTGTGCCCAAGATTGCTCTTCAGTCGAACGTTTAAAATTACGAACTACAGTTATGATCGGTTCATTTTGAAGAACTATACCACCATATTGAGCAGTAAGACGATAGTAATTGTAACCACGCATAAAATAAGCATGCGCTAAACAACGTTTTCGAACCGCCTCATCAGTTATTACTTTATTTGCTTTAGCGATAATCGTATTGGCAGATGCAATTCCGAAATACATCTCATCCCAAAGTGCTGCAGGAGAAGTAGCATTAGCATTAGCGGCTCCTGTTGCTACCGAAGCACCTACAGGCCCTAAACGATTATCATAGGTATTCCACATTTCATTAGTCAAATCATTACCTGTAGTAAATTCGTCACACCCTAAACTTGTTATAGCATGTGACCAGCCAAATCCAAAATGCCAACGAATATTACCATAAAGAGATTGCGATAAATCTACAAGACCTGCTTGGGTATCAAAATAATTAGTAGCATACTGAGAATTTAAATCTTCATCAAGAAAATCATTTGAACAAGAGCTTATTGACACTCCTATGAGTATCAATAAACCAAATCCTATATTTCTAATATTTTTCATTTTTAAAATTTTTTAACGTTATTTATTAAAATCCAACTTCAAGACCGAAAACAAAACTACGGTTGTAGTATGTGTTGTTCACATCAAAATCATACCAATCAACTGCTTGATAGATACTTCCTGGATTAACCGCTTGTGCATACAATTTCAAATGAGACAAACCAACCTTAGAATTCAATTCTTTAGGAAAGTTGTAACCTAGTGATATGTTGCGAATTTTTACAAAACCAGCATTTTTAAACCCTAAAAGACCAGAATAACTATCTAATGAACCTGAAGTTGCTTGTCCTAAAATTGGTTTTTGATATTCTGCTCCAGTGTTATCAGGTGTCCAATAATCGATTTCACGTTGATTACTGTGAGCAGTCATTGCTTCTCCTCCTAATGATGCTACGTACCCCATACGCCCATAAAGATTTATCCCTAAATCAAAACCTTTAAAACTAAAAGTGTTATTCCAACCCATTGTCCAGTTTGGATTACTATTTCCTAAAATAACTCTATCATTTGCTGTCATTTTATAATCTCCATCTTGATCTTTAGGACGTACTTTCCCTGGAGAGAATTTCTCACCGTTAGCATTCCATTTAGCCATTTCAGCTTGATCTTCTGGAGTATCTTGCCATAATGCTAAATTATCATAACCATAACGCACCGCCAAAGATTCACCAATAAACCAAGCATTATCAACCATATCATTTTTACCATAAGCCAACTCTACAATTTTATCTTTTTGCCAAGCCCCGTTTAAGTTAGACTCCCAAACAAACCCACCAGCAGTTTGTACCGGAATAAAATTAAGCGTCAACTCAATACCGTGGTTTTCAGTTTTACCAACATTTGCAAAAGTAGTAGGAAATCCTGTCAATGTTGGAATATTCATTTGCATAATCAAATCATTTGTAAACGAAGCGTATGCCTCCAAACTACCACTAATACGATTATCTAAAACCCCAAAATCAAGACCTACATTGTACTGAGTAGTTTTTTCCCAACCCAATTCTGAGTTAGCCATCCCTGTTAAATTTTTAGTATAATATGGCTCATTAGTCGTGTAGGCCAATTCATTACTAATTCCATTGAAAGGCAAGTAAATACCTGTAATAGCTCCTTTTGTTGCATAAGGATCAACTGAAGAGTTTCCAGTTGTTCCCACTCCAAAACGAAGTTTCAAATTGTTAATCCATTTTGTGTCTTCCATGAATGACTCTCTATCTATACGCCAAGCCAAAGCTGCTGATGGAAAAAAGTCCCATTTATGACCTTCTGCTAACTGAGATGCTCCATCCCAACGTCCAGACATCGTTAACAAGAAACGACTATCATAACCATAGTTAAAGCGAACCATATACGAACTAAGCTGACGTTCTGTAAGACCAGAATCTACACTCGCTTTATTAGCAGCATTTGTTAAATCTACTGTATCAAAAGCATTCCATAAAAATGCAGGGTTTGGAATATTATTAGCACTCATTGCTGAGTTTTCAGTATTCCATGAAGAAGCTGTTTGAAGTAAAGTAAATCCAACTTTATGCTTTTCTGCAAAAGTGCGATCATAAACCAACATATTATCCAAAGTCCATGACAAGTCACGACGATTTTGAAGACGCGCATAATTAGTTCCTGCAGAACCATCCGCATTTATTTTTAATGAAGAAGTTCCGTCGATATAAACACCTTCTCTCCAGTGTCTAAAATCAGGGCCAAAATTCATTTTATAACTAAGTCCTTTTACAGGAGTCCAAATTTTACCAATGTCTAAGGTCGCAGCAAAACTTGCCAAAACACGCATAGTTTGTGAATCCTGTTGGCTTTTATTCCACTCATCCATAATAGTATAAACACTATTTTCTCCACCAGGGTTAATAACTAAATTTCCATTTGGATAATAAGGAACAGCTATATTGTAAATAGATTTAGCAGATCCATAAATAGCATCAGGAGTTGAACTACTTCTTGCCTGCAAAGTTGACATTCCGTAATCCTGCTCACTCCAAGAAACATTAAACGAAGCATTAAAATTAAACCAATCAGTTGGTTTTAAATTTGCACTCAATTTTGCAGTATAACGATCATAAGACTGCCCTTTTTGAGTACCTTGATTACTTAAATAACCAAAAGAACCATAAGCATTTACTTTATCAGATCCACCACTTGCACTCAAAACACGCTCATTAACAATACCTGTTTGAGTTACATAATCAGTCCAATTTGTATTAGTTACCTTAGAAGGATCCCAGCTTCCGCTTTCCCAACCTTTTAATACATTATCTCTAGAGGTTTCACCGTCTAAAGGGCTGCCAAAGATTAATTTATCATTAGCCAATGTTGGAGACTTAGGACTTGCGTAAGTTGTTTTTGAACCAGGTTCAAAGTTAAGGTTATAAGCTGCTTGTCTTCTAAAATCGATAAAATCAGAAGCACTCATTGAAGGAGCACGATCTATAATATCCGACACAGTAACAGTTTCAACATAATCTAAACTGAACTTACCAGACTTCCCTTGTTTAGTCGTTACAATAACAACACCATTAGCACCACGA
>JANMZB010000287.1:0-3914 GCA_031382725.1 Sphingobacteriaceae bacterium
TTTTTGCATTATCAGCATTGGTATAACCCAATGTGTCACAAATCTCCTGCATAGATTTGCTATTCATATAAAACTCTTCAATTATGGTTCGGCAAGGTTCTCCTAAATGAGACAATGCTTCATCCATCTGATTGAATTGCCGGTCTTTCTCTTCATGATATTCTAAATCATGTTCAACAGCAATTACATCTTCAAAATCCGAAATACTACCTGAATTCCGGCTTTTAACATTTAAACGTTTAAGCCATAAGCGTCTGCATACAGAGTATAAAAATGTCTTAAGCTTGCTGTTTAACTCAAAATTTCCAGCTTTTACTTTATCATAAAGAACGATAACCGCTTCCTGAAAAATATCTTTTGCATCATCTTCAGATCCGCTGTTGGTTATTATTAATTGTAACACCATCGGGAAATATGATTTATATATTCCCTCAAGTGTTTTTCTCGAGTCATTAAGAATACCTAAAACAACCTCGCTATCTTCTGGTACTGAACTTTTTATCTCTCTGCTCACTAGTTAATACCCTAATGTTTATTTTGTAACCCAATGATAAAAAAAATAAAATCAAAAATATTTAAAGAAAGCAGGGTTACCTTTTAGGCCTGCATGTATTAATGATTGAAATATATATTTAATCACAAAATTTAACGTTAAAAATGAAAAATTCATTCAAATTTGGTTTCTTAGCTTTAGCTATCTCTTTATCAGTTGCTGCTTGTAGCTCTAACAAAACTGGCGAAGGTGCTGATTCAACTGATGTTGATACTGCAACTGTTATTGATACTGCTTCTACTATGACTGTTGATTCTTTAGCTACTGATAGCGTTGCTACTGATAGCGCTGCTGCTCACTAGTCTTCAAAAAAGCAAAATAAAAAAGCTGCCCCATAATGGCAGCTTTTTTATTTTCTACTTAAATCGAGATTACAACCCTCTTCTTTTTCTTTCCTTAATTATCAATCTGAGTTCTCTTCCAACCTGATCTTTAACCGCACTGTTTTCTTCAGCCCGGCGAAATAAATAGGGCATTACAGCTTTTACCGGACCGTAAGGAACGTACTTGGCTACATTATAACCCGAATGTGCAAGATTGAAACTCAGGTTATCGCTCATCCCAAGCAATTGAGAAAAATAGGCATGGAGATGATTTACCTGCATTGTATCTTTTAACATCTTAGCCAGAAAGGCACAACTTTCTTCATTATGAGTACCCGCAACCAGTGCAATATATTTTAGATGCTGAACACAATAACTGAGGGCCTCATTATAATCGCGATCTGTCTCTTGTTTGGAGGTGTGAATAGGTAATTTATAATTCAGGGCTATTGCACGAGTTCGCTCCTTTTCCATGTACGCGCCACGAACCAGCTTGGCTCCCAAAACAAAGCCACCTGTTTCCGCCTGTATATAATGCGCCTTAAGTGTGGTTAAGCCATCAACTTTGTAAAGTTGATACGTATTGTAAACAATTGCTTTTTCGAGATTGTACAATTGCATCATTTCAACAACTAGATTATCAATAGCTTTCTGAATCCATGATTCTTCTGCATCAACCATAACCTGAACATCTGCATCGTAAGCTGTTTTACAAATGTTATTTACTCTGCCTTTTACTTTAAAGTATTCAGTTTCTTCTGCCGCGGTTAGTTCTACACCCTCACTAATTTTTTCGAGCAAATCAAAGCGGGCTATACCGCTTACCTTAAAAACGCAGAGCGAAATTCTATCATCTAACTCAGCATGCTTTATTGTGTTGATTATTTCAATCGCAGTATTAGTATAAGAAGATTCTTCTTGCAGGCCTTCTACAGAATAATCTAATATGGTACCCACTTTTCCCTCCCATAATGCATCAATCACCGGCTTACATTCCTTAATGGTTTCGCCTCCGCAAAACTGCTTAAAAAAAGTTTTCTTTATAATTCCACCTATAGGAAGTCCGATATTAAAAGCAAAGTTTGTTATTGGAGGGCCAATTGTAGCGAGAATTCTATTATTAACAAGTTTGAAAAGTTGATACGAGCGATTAAGAGCATCATCACTTTTTCCGCGGAAAGCAATTTCAGTATTATCGAAATTTAAAGAGGCGCCAGAATCCTGATCGTCGACATTTTCAATCATTCACAAATTAACAGATTATAGACTCAATTATTGCAGAAGGATTGTAAGTTTGCAACATGATTGAGTTTAAACTGGAAGGTGATTTTATTCCATTAATTCAGCTATTAAAGGCAACCAACTTGGTTCAAACCGGTGGAGAGGCACAAATAGTAGTTACCGATGGTTTAGTAAAGTACAATGGTACTGTCGATTATCGTAAACGCCTTAAAGTTAAACAGGGAGATATTATAGAGTTCGACAATAAAAAAATCATCGTTAAATAATGCAGCCAATTCAAAGCAACGGGTACTCGGTATTTTTTGACCAAAATCTTTCAGACCTCAAATCTTTTCTGGATAAGTCCAGCTACTCAAAAATATTTTTCCTTACGGATTTAAACACTTCCGAACATTGCATGCCTCTTATTGGCAAGTATCTCCCCAATTTAGATAACTACGACATTATTGAAGTCGATCCGGGAGAAGAAAATAAGAATATAGATTACTGTATTGGCGTATGGCGAATGTTGTTAGATTTCGATGCCGACAGAAATAGTTTATTGATAAACTTGGGTGGCGGTGTAATTACCGACATGGGGGGATTTGCTGCTTCTACCTATAAAAGAGGGATAGACTTTGTACAAATACCAACCACTTTGCTTTCTCAGGTAGATGCTTCGGTTGGCGGAAAAACCGGAATCGATTTAGGGAGTGTTAAAAACATCATTGGGACTTTTGCCCAGCCCAAAGCAGTATTCATTTGCCCTGAATTTTTAAGCACACTAGATAAACGCCAACTGGTTTCCGGCTTCGCCGAGATTGTAAAACATGGATTGATTGCTGATAAACTTTATTTTGAGAAAATCAAATCCGTTGATCCGACAAACTTACAGAGTGATATTATTTATCGTTCCGTTGAAATAAAAAACCATGTGGTTACCACAGATCCTTATGAAAAGGGATTGCGTAAAACGTTAAATTTCGGTCATACTATTGGTCACGCGATCGAAACCTATTCTTTAAAAACGGATAAAAATGCTTTGTTGCATGGTGAAGCGATTGCCATCGGAATGATTTGCGAAGGCTTTCTTTCGCATAAGCATAACTCTTTAAGCGGAGCTGAACTTGACGAATTGATCGTTTTTATAAAATCTCTATTTCCAAATTATTCTTTTTCGAAAGAAATTTACCAGGAAATATTGGAGTATATGAAGAACGACAAGAAAAACCTTCTGGGAAAAATTGGTTTTGCATTATTAAGCGAGATAGGAAAATGTGATTACAACATTTATCTGGAAGAAGAGCTGATTATTGAAAGTCTGGATTTTTATAATGACTTATTAAAATAGATTCTACTCCATCAGTTCTTTGTTGAATTTTACCAGCAACCTAAATAAATCCTCATGCTCAGTTAAAGGCAAAGTAGCTGCACGATCATAAACATCGTGGTAGGCTTTTATCCCACCCATCGTATAAATAAAAAAAGAAGGAACTCCTTTTTGAGTAAACCAGTAATGATCACTGTTAGCCGCTTTGCCGCGCGGATTTATTTTCACCAGATATTTATACTGATTGTTGATACTATTTAATAAGGTATACTCTTTTTTAAAAATTGTTGCATTCACTACCGTGATGCCTTCATCACCTGTACCCGCCAAATCTGTATTGATTAGAAACCGTATATTTTTTAAATCGACTAAAGGATTTTCGGTAAAATATTTAGAACCTAACAATCCGGCTTCTTCACCGGCAAAACATATAAATACAACTGAAAAGTCTGGCGGATTAGCCGCATAATGCTTTGCAAGGCTTAAC
>JANMZB010000408.1:0-6928 GCA_031382725.1 Sphingobacteriaceae bacterium
GGCCGGAAACACTATCCGCATTCGGCGATTATATTGTTAAGCACTATCAAGGCATAGCTATTGAAGAAGTGCTTAGGCAGGTTGGAAGGTGGCCGGACTATCTTTAGCAGAATCCTCTTGATACAGATTTTCTGGAATCAACCCTAATTCTATGACAAAAAACTGAAAAATTTACCCTATTTTTATTACAAATATAGGATAATTTACCCTAATTTTGTGACATGTTCAATAGAGTAATCCTCACAGAATTAGAAAAATGGGCGGCTAAAAGCAATCGTAAGCCTTTGGTGCTCAGGGGTGCAAGACAGGTTGGAAAAACCACAGTAATTAACCAGTTTGCTGGTCGGTTTGAACAATATATTTACCTGAACCTGGAACTAATTAACGACAGGCAGCCTTTTGAACAATTCAGTACCATTGAAACACTGGTACAGACCCTATTTTTCATTAAAAACCTGCCCCTTACAAAAAAAAATAGCACTCTGATTTTTATTGATGAAATACAGGAAATGCCCGAAGCCTTGAATATATTACGGTATTTCTATGAAACAGAAAAAGGTATAGCAGTGATAGCAGCCGGAAGTATGCTGGAAACCCTGTTTGATAAAAACATCAGCTTCCCGGTTGGCCGAGTGGAATATAAAGTACTAAGACCGGTATCTTTTCCGGAATTTTTAGAAGCGATGGGTGAAAATGAGGCATTACAATATCTGCTGCAAATACCCGCTGCCTCGTTTACCCACGACAGACTTTTACAGCTTTTCCATACGTATGCGCTTATTGGCGGTATGCCCGAAGTGGTGGCGCATTATAGTCAAAACAAGGACTTAATTGCACTTTCTTCTATTTATGATTCCCTTATCACCGCTTACATAGATGATGTGGAGAAATATACCTCAATAACCTCACAGGTTCAACACATCAGACATGCCATTCGAGCCTCTTTTTCACAGGCTGGAAAACGAATAAAGTTTGAAGGTTTTGGAAATTCTCCATACCGTTCCCGTGATATGGGCGAAGCGTTGCGTACCCTGGAAAAAGCCCTGCTCATTCAATTGGTCTATCCTTGTACAGATGTGCAATTGCCACTATTACCTGACCATAAAAAATCTCCCCGTTTACAGGTGCTTGATACAGGGATGCTCAACTATTTTGCAGGAATTCAAAAAGAGGTATTGGGAACGATTGACTTGAATAAAGTTTACCAGGGTATTTTAATTGAACATCTTGTTGGACAGGAACTATTGGCTGCTCAATTTAATGCATTAAGTACTCTTAATTTTTGGGTGAGAGAAAAGCAGACATCCACCGCCGAAGTGGATTATTTATGGTCATTCGATGGAAAACTCATACCTGTAGAAGTTAAATCCGGGACAGAAGGAAAACTAAAATCATTACATCTTTTCATGGATTTGGCACCGCATCCGATGGCAGTTCGCTTTTATGCAGGGGAAATCAGTATCACAAAGACCTCTACACCAGGCGGAAAGACCTATCATTTACTCAACCTTCCTTACTACTTAGTGTCGCAAACTAAGCAGTACCTGCAATGGTTTGAGAAACAAATAAAGTAGCTTTAATATTTTACGATTTTTTCTATATTTGCCATCAATAAGCAATAGCGTTATTTGGTCAAATTTGAAGGTGCCCTATTCGGTGCCCTTCTACAGGCTTAAAGCATATAAAGTGCTGATTTTGAGGCTATAAATTAAAAAATTTTGTTCCCTCTCTCTCCGCAAAACACACTGTTAAATTTATAAAAGCCTGCAAAAATCATTTTGCGGGCTTTTAGATAACCAAATTTTTCAAAGTTTCGCAAAATTCACCAGCGTCATGCGTGGCAATTAAAAGTTAAAAATAGTTGCTCACACCACCGTATGTACTTACGTGTACGGCGGTTTCCTCAAAGTAATTACACTGCCATTCATCTGCATATTCAGGCGAAGGGCTATTCCGTTCCACCAAATCTGTGCCAGATGTCGTTCTTCTGTGCATACAGAAAGCCAAATAGGACTTACCTCTCCCCCACTTCCATACCATACGGGTACTTCCACAGGGAACAGGCTGTCGGTTGAACCACATTCTTTTTGTCCAGCAAAATTCATCTGGGTTCACAACATTTCTCTCGTCCTTGCACTAGTGCGTTGCTTTTACTATTTCACCTTAAAAAAACATCAGCTTTGAGGATTCAGCCCTTCGCTCCGCCTTCTTACAAAGGTTTCTTCGCTACTATGGCTGCTGACTTCTGTGCAAAATTCTCTGCTTCACCGCTTCGCTTGGAATCGCCTCGGATACTCCACACAGAGCTCCTACGGTAAACTCATCGCTCTTTCCCTCTAAACCACAAAATTTACTACCGCTGTTTTACTTTCAGTTATCGGATTTCGCAGTCTAATGCCCACTTGCCCACAGCATAAGCCTTATATCTTGTTTCTGTGCGTTGGTTCACAGGTTTATCTCCGACTTCCTTCAGATTCTACCTCACGGTTGACACCCTTGCCTTCAATTAACGATTCCTACTGACAGGCTCGTTCGTGACTTGCACCCTAGTGAGGGATGGTATGCGTAGCGCATAAAAAAAGGAGCCTAAATGAAGCTCCTTTCCAAATTCGGGTGGATGATGGGGCTCGAACCCACGACCCTCGGCACCACAAACCAATGCTCTAACCAACTGAGCTACAACCACCGTATTGAGCGACAAAAATAATAATCTTTCTACTAAAATCAATACTATTTGTTTAATAGATTTTATTAGAGCACCAAGCTACTGATTAACAATACAGTAGTTTTTATAAGCAAATTTACATCGCCTCATTAATCGAAAATCTTTATACTTGAATAATTAATGATCGAACTATTTACAGACGGAGCATCGAGCGGAAACCCCGGACCTGGTGGTTATGGAACCATTCTTAGAGCCGGACAGCATTATAAAGAGTTGTCGGGGGGCTTTAGAAAAACTACGAATAACAGAATGGAACTTCTAGCTGTAATTATTGGCTTAGAGGCTTTGAATAAGCCCGGACAGGAGGTAACGGTTTATACAGACTCTAAATATGTTGCAGATGCGGTGGAAAAGAAATGGGTATTTGGATGGGTTGCTAAAAACTTTGCAGGCAAAAAAAATAAAGATCTATGGATTAGATTCCTGGCTATATATAAGCTTCATACAGTAAAGTTTAAGTGGATTAAAGGCCATGCCGGACATCCGGAAAACGAACGCTGTGATCAGCTGGCTGTTGCTGCCGCTCAGAAAAAAGATCAACTGGCAATTGATTCTATATTTGAAGTCGAATCTGGCCGACCCGACGGCTTGCTTTAGTTATTACTTTAACTGATAGCATTCGGAGATTTGCTTAACAGATCTAACTCAGGAGAATATTCTGCCATCATCTCCTCTGCCTTCTTTACCATGCTTTCTGAACCTACAAAAATGGCGCAGCGTTGATGCAGGGATTCTACTTCAATCTCTAATATCCGTTGAAATCCATTAGTTGCCCTTCCCCCCGCCTGCTCAATAATATATGCCATTGGATTACACTCATAAACTAAACGCAGTTTCCCTTTCGGGGAGCTAGAAGTTGGGGGATAAAGAAATATACCGCCTTTTATCATATTGCGGTGCATATCTGCAATCATCGAACCAATGTACCTTGACGTGTATGGTCGGTTTGTAGAACGATCTTCCTCCTGACAATATTTAATATACTTTTTAACCCCAATCGGGATATTGCTGTAATTACCTTCGTTGATCGAATAAATATAACCGTCTTGGGGAATCTTTAAATCCGGGTGAGAGAGGCAAAACTCGCCGATAGATGGATCAAGCGTAAAGCCATTTACACCTTTCCCTGTTGTATAAACAAGCATCGTCGACGATCCATAAACAACATATCCGGCAGCCACCTGCTCTGTTCCACGCTGCAGAGCATCATCTAACGTCGGTTTTCCATCAATACTTTTTCTGCGGTAAATAGAGAATATCGTTCCTACAGATACATTTACATCAATATTAGAAGAGCCGTCGAGCGGATCGATACAAACAATGTATTTGGCATTATTAGAAACATCAGATTCGATAAACACCGGTTCGTCATTCTCTTCTGAAACAACCAGACAACATTCACCACCACAAGTTAGAGCCGATATAAATTGATTGTTGGCAAAAACATCAAGCATTTTCTGCGATTCACCGTGGCTATTGGTGGTTCCCATTTCACCAATAATATCGGCCAAGCCAGCTTTGTTAACCTCACGATTAACAATCTTAGCCGCAATGCCAATATCTCGTAGCAATCGCGATAGCTCCCCCTTTGCATAAGGAAAGTCCTTTTGACGTTCAATGATGAATTGTCCAAGTGTTTTTACGACCGCCATACCTGATTGTGTTTTACTATTTACTGCCCAATTCTATTACTTCCAAGGTATGGATTTTTTCTTCAGAAACGCAGAATCTTACCAGTGTACGCACTTTATGCCAGCCATGTTTTCCGGCTGCACCGGGATTTATGTGTAAAGCGCCAATCTTCTTATCGAACATTACTTTAAGTATATGAGAATGACCGGCAATAAAGAGTTTGGGTGGATTAGAATAAATTTCGGTTTTAATTTTGGGGTTATATTTATCAGGATAGCCGCCAATATGAGTTATCCAAACATCTACCTGCTCGCACATAAAACGATTATGCTCCGGGTAAACCGCCCGAACATCTTTCCCATCAATATTTCCGTAAACACCCCGCAAGGGTTTAAAAGCCGAAAGAGAGTCGGCGAGTTCCAGGGTACCGAAATCACCGGCATGCCAAATTTCGTCGCAATTTTCAAAATGCTTGAAAACTTTATCGTCGAGATAGCTATGAGTGTCGGAAATGAGGCCGATGCGTTTCATTTGTATGTTATAACGAAGGCCAAAGATTAGAATATTGTAAGAAAGTCTTTTAATGCTTGTCGATATTCTTCTGAATAAACTTTTTCTGCTTTATAGATAACGAACGACGACTCAATGGTTTGAATACTTTGAAAACCCAGCGCGATGATGGTTCGGTGATGAGCTTTCGTGGCCGATGAATGAATGTTTATGCGGTGTTGAAGGTGCAAACCCTTACTAATTGCGCAATTAATAATTTCGAAAGCAGCCTCTTCGGGTAAAATAAAATACGCTTGTCCCGAAGGGTTGAGATGTTGTTGTAAAAACGTTGTGAGATCATTGAAAAGTGACGCGGGAGCATGACGAGCAATCATCTTTTTATAATTTGGATTATGCTGGGCATTGGTAAAAAAAGGAGGGTTACTAACAATCAAATCGTATTTCCTATCCGAGAAATCGAATGAAAACTGTTCAAAAGAGGAAGGATAAAGTTTTAACCTTTCCTTAAAAATGGAGTTCTGGAAATTTTCCTGCGCAGTTTTGGCGGCATCAGCATCAATCTCAACGGCATCAATTTGAGCCTTCGAATAACGCTGCGCGAGCATTAAGGCGATTACCCCGGTCCCGGTTCCTATATCCAGAATAGAGGACGGCTCGTTGGCGGACAGTAATGCGCCAAGTAAAACACCATCCGTATTTACTTTCATGGCACAGCCCGATTGGTCAACCGAAAATTGCTTGAAGCAGAAAATATTAGATTTCGTAGAGCTCAAGCGGGAGGTTGTCTGGGTCAGCAAAAAAAGTAAAGCGTTTTCCTGTTAATTCATCCACACGTATTGGCTCTGTGATGATATTGTAGGATTCCAATTTGTTTATAGCCGTATTTAAGTCATCGGTTACAAAAGCGAGATGACGTAAACCTTGCGCTTCAGGTTGCGATGGACGTGCGGGAGCTCCAGGAAACGAAAAAAGCTCAATTTGGCTGTCGCCGATTTTAAGGTCTAATTTGTAGGAATCTCTTTCTGCTCTATAATGTTCGGAAATAATTTCAAGGCCGAGTATTTCGGTGTAGAATTTTTTTGATGCTTGGTAATCGGAACAGATAATAGCGATGTGGTGGATAGAAGCAATGTTGAGCATAAAGACAATATAGTAGTTGTGTATTGTACGAACATTAAATTATAAATTATGCTCCGGACAATCAATTCTTAAATTAACCGCTGGAAGCGGTATATGAAGCAATTTACAGAAATGGGTTCCTTCCTTACCTTCATAGTGTCGACATGTAAAACACATCCGTTGAACTGTAATGACATCTGATTGATTTAGCTGGAAAATCAATTGAAATATCGTTTTCCATAGAGCCTCTTTATCAACCTGATTGATATTACTTATTATACTTTGAATTTGGTTTGCGAAATTTTCTGTATCGGCTACCATTGCATTACCAGTGGATGTAAGAATAAGGGAGAAGCTTCTGTTATCCAATGACGTTCTTTGTTTTATAATCAAAGTCTTTTGTTCCAGAATTCGTATAGCATCACTAATTGTAGCTTTGGTTAAACCAAATTCCTTGGCTATATAACTAACTGTTAGAAATTCGCTGCGATGATATTTTAAAAAAATAAGAATCTGAATTTGAATAGGGCTTAAACCAATCTGCTTGGCTTGTTCCCATAATAAAATGCGGAAAACGGATGATAGTTTTTCAAGTCCCGCAGTAATTTTTCCATCAAGGTGTTGGTTTTGAAATTCAAGATTGAAAACACTATCCATATTCGAAAATGTAAGCCGAAGTTAATAACATTCGGCTTACATTGTAATTGCTGCCTAAGCAATTATTCACAATTTTCTATCTCAATTATAGCAAAGCCATTAGAATTAATATTTCCTCAACCAGATGCGGTGCCTCTTCTATATGACAAAACTTACATTCTTTAGCGCTTAAAACCTGGCTTTCCTGATTTTTTGATGCTAAATAACTTTTACCATAATTATGAATTTGGGTTTGGTCCTGGATATTATCAGGAACCAAAATATCGAAATGCATAAGTCTCCTGT